>DATGCJ010000001.1:0-2205 GCA_035312025.1 Halanaerobiales bacterium
AGTTCCAAGTAAAAAAGCTTGGGCAGAGGATTTAGGACTTGAAAAATTAAAAATACTATCAGACTTTAATCCACTGGGTTTTGCAGCTAAAATAATGGATGTCTTTATTGAAGAAGAAAACATTTCAGGCAGAGTAAATATTCTTCTAAACCCCGAGGGAGAGGTTGTCTGGGTTAAAGAATATGAAATTCATGAGGCGCCTGATTTTGATGAAGTTATTGAAGCAATAAAAGAAGTTCAAAATAAATAAAAAATATAAGATATTTTGAATATAAATTCTTATAAAGTTGAATCTGCTAATATTTTTTTAAATATTAGAAGAAATATGAAGGATATGATAAAGACAAATACTGGGAATAAAAAAGAAAACCGCCGCGAGGCGGTTTTTTCTTTAGTCCTCAAATTTGATAAAATCACCCGGTTTTAAAAGTCTGGAATCATAACCAGCTTCTCTTAAAATTTTATTGAGCTCCATGGCTTCCTGGACTGCATCATTATCTTTTGAATTAAAGTGATAGGGAATCACAATATCTGGTTTTATATCTTTAACCAGAGTCAAATATTCGTTAAAGAAATCTTTAAAACAGGCTGTAAACATTAGTTTTACATCCTTTTCTGGTTTCGGATAATCGGCTGAATCGGCCGTATGGTAGATACCATGGTAATAATAACAGACAGCTTCTTCCGATCCATAACAATCACATCCTAATACCTCAATATCTTCCTTAATGGTTTCTCCCCTTTCTATTACTGTACCTTCTACTTCAAATTTATCAAAAAAGGACTGGGGACCATATATTTCTGCCCCTGGATACTGCTCAACTACTTTGTCATCAAAATGATCATCGTGTTCATGAGTAACTAATATTATATCAGGCTCAGTTTCAGGTTCTGATTCAAAATTAGGATCAATTAAGATATTTAGGTCATCTTCTATTTCGATACTTGCTTCACCTAAAAATCTAACTATCATATCAATCCCTCCTTATATTTTATTACTTTTATATAAATATTAAAAACCCTTTTTTTAAGAATTTAAGAGATATATATTAATTTAAAAGATAAAATTATTCTAATCTGCGTTAATAATTTGCTTATAGTTAGGATATTAATATATAATGTATATTAATATAGTAAGGATTAATAATCTCAATCTAACAACCATATATGAGGAGTTGGAAAAAATGAAATACGACAATACTTTATTATTATCAATTTTATTAATTAGTTCACTAATAATTATGGGTGTTACTGCCCCAACTTATGCCCAGGAACCTTTGTCGCTTAAAATAGGGATAATGCCGGCTGTGGATTCGGCCCCAATATTATTGGCAGAGGAAAAGGGTTATTACCAAGAATTAAATCTTGATATAAAGATTGATATTTATACAAATGCAGTAAACAGGCAGAGCGCTCTGCAGACCGATGAGCTGGACGGAGCAATGACAGATTTAGTTGCCTTTGTCAATAATGTAAACAATGGTTTTCCCATTAAAATAACGATAAGTACCGATGGAAGTTTTCCGTTTTTAGTTAAAGAAGGGTTTGAAGAAAAAGATAAAATTGATATTGGAATGATGGAGATAAGTGTGGCGAACTTTCTATCAGAACAATTTTTAGCTGATCAATATGAGTTAAACAAGATTTTTATTTCCGCTATACCCGCTCGTTTAGAGATGGTCAAGTCGGGTAAGTTAGATATGGCCATAATTCCGGAACCGCTTGCTTCAATGGGTGAATTAGCCGGCTTGAAAAAGCGGGTTTATGAGAATGAATATGATTTTACACCGGAAGCAATGATCTTTACTGAAACAGCTCTTGTAAAAAAATCAGAAGCTATAAGTCGTTTTCATAAAGCATATAATAAGGCTGTTCGAGAAATACAAAAAGATGATACTGAAGCCCGTGAAGTATTAATAAAGAGATTGAATCTTAAACCAGAGATAAAAGATCTGATAACAATGCCTGTCTACCATCTGGCAAGAGTACCTAGTAGATCTTATTTAAATTATGTTATTGAATGGGTAGAAGAAAAGCAAGAGGAAGAGATAAACCTTTCTTATCAAAATATGGTTGAGGAGAAATTTATTCAAAATGATTAAGGTTAATAATCTAAGCTTTTCTTATGAAAATAAAAAAGTAGTAAAAGATGTTAACCTTTCTATTCAGAATGGAAAAAGCTGGGCGATTATTGGTCCTTCCGGC
>DATGCJ010000002.1:0-2486 GCA_035312025.1 Halanaerobiales bacterium
CCTTATAAAAACCAGGCAACTTTTATTCTGGGATATAGGGGCATGATCAACCTGGCCAGGCGGTCGGGCGAGATCCAGACTCTTTATGCCCATGTGGTGAGAGAAAATGATGAGTTCAGCTATCAGTATGGTCTTGAACCGGATCTAAAGCATATCCCGGTTGAAGAAGAACGTGGCAATATTAAAGGAGCCTACATGGTTGCTAAGTTTAAAGACGGCGGCTATTACTTTGAATACATGCCGATTGCAGACATCTTAAAAAGGCGGGATAAAAGCCCGGCTGCCAAATCAGAATACAGCCCCTGGAATGATATGGGGATTGGCTATGAAGAGATGGTCAAAAAAACTGTGATTAGGCACGCCTTTAAATACCTGCCGGTTAGCATAGAAATTATGAGAAATGTAGAGCTGACCGATGAAACCCAAAAGGATCTAAAAGAGATGAATAAAGATGACTTTATTGATTTAGAGGTTGAAGACATATCGGTGAAAAATGTTTCATGATAAAATACCCGGTCTCAACGGCCGGGTTCTCTTTGAGGTGATCTAATGGCAAGAGCGACAAAAAGAGGCCTGGATTACTTCCCTATGGATATCCAGATGGAAGACAAAATTAAATTGGTTGAAGCTAAATATGGTATAGAAGGCTTTGGGATAATTATCAGGCTCTATCAAAAAATATATGCCAATGGTTATTTTATTGATTGGAATGAAGAGAACGTCCTTCTTTTCAGTAATGAAATTAATATTGAAATCACGAAGATAAATGAAATCATCGAGGACAGTTTAAACTGGCAGTTATTTGATAGGAGTTTGTATGAAAATTATTTCATTCTAACCAGCCATGGTATCCAGGTTAGGTATAAAGAAGCAACTTATCGGAGAAAACAGGTAAAGATGTATAAGCAGTATAATCTCCTAACTGGAGATGAAATTAACGTGAACGTGATTTATGTCGACATTTTAACTCAAAATGTTAACATTAATCGCCAAAATGTCAACATAAGTACACAAAGTAAAGTAAAGAAGAGTAAAGTAAAGAAGAGTAAAGTAAATAATATATACACGCAAGAAATCGAAGAAATTTTTAACTGCTGGCTGGAATTGCTTTCCGATATCAACAACCCACAATTAACAAAGAAACAGCGGGAACTAATTACTACCAAGTTGAAAAAATGGGATAAAGATAAGATAATTGACGCTATTCAAAATTATCATGAGGTTCTTAGGTCAGACTATTATTATTCTCACAACTTTACTTTTCATAACTTTATTAAACAGTCCAACGGGGTACCCAGGTTTATACCGGGGCTGGACCAAAAATATGACGGTGATATCTGGAAAGATTATCAATCTATTAGTGATCGGAAGAATAAAAAGACAGATATGTTAAAAAAACTATACCTTGAAGCTCAGTTAGAAGATGAGCAGGGAGAGGGAGGAATTGATATCCTGTGAGAAAGACTGAGGTAGTGAAGTTGTTAAAATTCCTTAATTCCTATTACAATGCTAAATTTGAATATCCTAGAAGTAGTGAAACTGACAATAAGATGCTGCAGGAGACCTGGCTGTTATTTTTAAAAGAATATGATTATTCTCTAGTGAGGACGGCTATCAAGAAAATTGTCATCAATAACGAATGGCCTCCGACACCTGGAGAGATTATAAAAGAAATAGAAAGCATTAAACTGCCTAAAGAAGCAAGATTAACTGCGGGGGAAGCCTGGTCTTTGGTTTTGGATATAATAGGGAAATACGGGACCAGTTATAATATCAAAAAAGCAGTTGATTCCCTACCAATAAAGGTATTGAAGGCAGCAAGGTGTGTGGGAGGCCTGCAGGCAATAGGGAAAAGCAGTGAGAGTGATACCTATTTGATGAATTCATTTTTGAAGGCCTATAAAGAACTCGATATCAGAGAAAATAAAAATAACCTATTGCCGGGATCGGTCAGGAAAGAAGTCCAGCTCTTAAGTGATCATTTTACTAATCAGAGCCAGTCCTTACTGGAAGATAAGGGGGAAAAGTAGTGAGCTTATCATTCAATGAAAAACAAATTTTATTGACCAGCTTAACAAAGTATGAATCTGAGCTTAACTATGATAAAGATAAGATTCAAGCTTTAAAAAATAAAATTAAAAAGGAGCTATCCGTAGATGATAAATAATATAGTTTTAATAGGCAGGTTAGTCAGGGATCCGGAGCTTAGATATACAGGCAGTGGTATTCCAGTTGGTAATTTCACATTAGCGGTGGAGAGAGACTTTAAAAACCAACAGGGGATAAAAGAAGTCGATTATATAAAAATAGTAACATGGAGAAAACTTGCCGAAGTGATTGCTGCCCATCTTAGCAAGGGTAGGCTGGTGGCGGTGAATGGTTCACTCCAAATTAATAAGAGCCAGGATAAAGATGGCAGGTCCTATATAAATCCGGAAGTTAATGCTGATAAAGTCCAGTTCCTTGACTGGGGTAGCCAGACTCCT
>DATGCJ010000003.1:0-4975 GCA_035312025.1 Halanaerobiales bacterium
GACATGAATTTTAATGAGTTACAGGAGTACATTAATCTCAAAGAAAGTCAAGGACGCGAAGTTTTAGAAGAAAAGGTAAAACTTCATCAAAGGTTATCTATTCCTTTTGCTAGTTTTATTTTCGCCCTACTGGCGGCTCCTCTCGGTATAAAACCGGGTAGATCGAGCGGTTCAGCCGTGGGAATGGGAATAAGTATAATAGTAATCTTTATATATTATATAATGATGACAATTGGAGATGCTTTAGGTTCACAAGGTACTATTGCTCCCTGGCTCGGAGCCTGGTTGTCAAATATAATTTTTCTAATAGTAGGTAGTGTTTTATTATATAGAGTTGCTAGATAACAGGAGTGTAAATTATGAGCGGAATTAATATAATGATTTTAGTTTTAATATTCAGCGGTATAATCGCCTATATTGGTGATAGGATTGGAATGAAAGCCGGGAAGAAAAGGGTTTCTCTTTTTGGCCTTAGACCCCGCTATTCTTCCATAATTATTACAGTTATGACGGGAATTTTGATTGCCCTCTTAACTATTTCTATATTACTATTTACCTACACCAATTTAAGACAGGCCTTATTTAATATAAATGATGTACTGGACCGTCTCCAAAATTTAAATCAAAAATTAGAGGAAAGAGACCAAGAATTAGAACAACTTAAAAACGAAATCGACCAGAAAACAATTGAGCTAGAGGAACTTTCACAGCAGCGTGATCAACTCACGACGGAGCTTGAAAATACTGAACAGGAATACGAACAAACTAGAACTGATTTAAATGAGGCCCATCAAGAGATTGAACAATTGAAAAAGACAAGAGAAGAACTGCAGAAAAATATCGCCTTACTAGAGGAAGAAAAAAGCACGTTAGAAGAACAGGTAAATGAACTTAACCAAAGGATTAGTGCCCTTACTAAAGACTATGAAGAAGTTAAAGAACTTGCTTCTCAATACAGAACCGGTATGGTCTATTACATGGGTAAGAATATTGTTTATCAGAAAGGTGATATAGTATATTCCAAAGTATTAGAAGCCGGTCAATCTCAAGATAAGATAATAGAAGATCTAAATAAAATGTTAGATGAAGCCAATGAAGTTGCTAAAAAGAAGGATATAAAAGTTGATGAACAAACCGGACGCGCTTTAAGAGTACAGTATGAAGATATATCGAATGTAGCCAAGATATTATTTAATATGGATAAAGGACAAAAAGTTATTGTAAGTTTAGTTGCAAGTTTCAATGTTCCCGAAGGTGATTGGTTATCGGTTAATTTTCTTTTAAACAGAGACTTTATAGTATTTAATAAAGGTGATGTGATAGCCAGCAAAGTTATAAATGCAAGCCTTACCACCACAGAAATAGAAAAAGAGTTAGAGGGACTATTAGATACAATAAATGGAAAAGCAATCCAGAAAGGCATCTTACCTGATTCACAAGGCCAGGTGGGTTCACTTGATTTTAGTGAATTTTATACACTGCTTAATAGAATTAAATCAATCGAAGGGGAAGTAAAGGTAGAAGTAATTGCTACTGAAAATATTTGGCGAGAAGATAGATTGGGTGATAATATAGACTTTAATATTCAAAGCCCTATAAAAGGAGATATTAACAATAATGCTAATGGGAATTGATCCGGGACGTAATAAATGCGGGATAGCTATTATTACCGAAAAAGGTGAAGAAATCAAAAAGGAAATTACAGAAACCTCAAATTTAAGCCGCAAGATAGAAGAAGTACTAAGTAGATTTTCAATAAGTAAGTGTATCTTAGGTAATGGCACCTATGCAGATAAGGTATATAATATCTTACAACTTTTAATGGATGAAGAAAAAATTATATTTATAGAAGAAGAGGATTCCACCTATATTGCGGAACGAAGATATTTAAAGGAAAATCCACCTTTAGGTTTAAACTTTTTAAATAAAATCATTAAGTTTAAACCTAAAAAACCACTGGATGATTATACTGCAGTGGTCCTCGTCGATAAATATTTAGAACTAGAAAAAAAGTAATAGAACTAAAAACAACCCTCACCAATTAAATTGATGAGGGTTTAGTTTTTTTACTAGAACTGATAACCAAAGGCGAGACTGAATTTTGAATAGCTTAAATCATATTTAACTTCGCTTGTTTCCCAGGTACCGTTATTTACAGTATAAAGAATTTCAGCAGTATAATTTTCCATTCCAATACCTAGACCCGCTGCATAATAGAGTCCGCCACCTAATTTAGCTGCACCACCTTCACTCATTTTGAATGCATCACTACCACTTAAGAGATTATAACCAGCATGTCCTACTAGATATGCTTGATTTTCCATGTGATATTTCAAAAGGCCATAAATAGGTGTGAAACTAAAACTAACTTCTGAAAATTCTTCTAAACTCCGAGATAGTTGATAAGCGAATCCCGCGCCATAACTAACACTATTTTTAGCGGGCATTGCATACTCAGCCATAACAGTAAAACCAGTAGAAACTTTGTCTGGTTCAAGAGTTGGTTCACCTGTGTAAGAGAGATTTCCACCTAAGTCAAAGCTTCCCCCAAAAGTCCAAATACCCTTTTCCATCATATGCTCAGAAGCTACAGCACTGCCACTAAATAATAATAGAGATAAGACAAGAAGAATAACACTAATTTTTTTCATCTAAATCCTCCTTTTAAATTTTTTGTATTTTTTTACTATATACTTATAATTATTGATTGATAGAAATAATCCTTCTTTATTTACGTGTTTATGATTAATTTTTTTAAGAGGCGGTAAAAAATTTTTAATAAATTTGGTAAATTAAGGAGGAAAAGGGAAATAAATCAGCAATAAATAAATTAATATACTAAAATATTTATATTACACGAGGAGGATATAAGAGATGAAGAAAGTTCTAATTTTCATGTTGATGTTGGTTATGGTTTTATCATTTAGCTTAGTTGGTGCTGCTTATTACGATGAAACAACAAATCATTATGATGGAGATGCGTTCAATGGAGTACAGGAAGATGCTGATATTATTGATACCGGTAATGTATTAGAATATTCATTGCAGGTAAGTGAAAATCCATCTAGACATTTAATAGAGGGAATCTATTTTTTCAATGAGGATAGTTATCTAAGTTTTGAAAATTGGATAGATCCTAATGATAGTTCCTTTTTTAATGATTCAGAAGCCAAATTAGGTTATGAATTTTATGATAAAAATGGTTGGATATTAAGTACTGAACTTGCAGGCTATGTCCCAGGTGATTATACCGGTACTTTAAGAATTACTAAAGTTGTTAATGATAAACTTTCCTTAAATAATAATTTATCAATTAAATTAGAGGAAAATTTTAATAGAAATTTAAGAACCGGGTTAACATATAAATTAAATGAGAAAAACAACTTCAAAATTAGTATTGGTAGACCCAGTTATAGTTATGTAAGTAATTTTAGCGGATTATTTGAAGATCTCTGTTTAAGAGCAGCCTTAGAAACTAAAATTAATGAGAAATTTAATAATGTAATATTCATTAGAAAACATTTTAATAATGATAATATTAGAATTATAGAGCAAATTCAATATGTTGGTTCTGATGATTTTTATTTTGATACTGCTTTTGAACTTAACACAAATTATTCTAATCAATTTGAATTTGAAAGTAAAAAAGCTTTATCTGATAACTTTTATTTGACATTTGATTTATATAAGAACTTTGGTGGAAACGAAGGATATTGGGCATATCCTGGTATACAATATGAATTTTAATTAATATAAAAGAGATTCCCATGGTCTAGCCGATAGGCCATGGGAATTTATTGTTTTATAATATTTCTACGTATAAGGCTTTATATGAGATTACTTTAGTTAATATTAATGTTCTATTATTTATTGCTCTAAAATTATTTTAATTATCCAATTATTACATTAATTGGCTTTATTTCATATATATGTTTGAAATTTATAAATATGAATCATATAATGAAATTAGGTAGCTACATATAAGGTTATATTAGTAAGGTAGTTATCAATAATAAAACAAAGGAGAGATATTTTATGAAAAAAGGTTATCTTTCACTATTTTTAATCTTAGTCTTTGTTTTGTTATTGACATCAGGAACTGCTTTTGCACAGGAACAAGAGGAAGGCAAGTATAAGATTGGTTTCCAGGCTTCTTTTCCTAGTTATGGATTAAGCGGGATCATGAGAGTTAATGAAAAAGTTTCTGTACAGGGGGTAGCTGCTCCTTTTGGAGACGTTACAACATTTGCTGTGAGAGGCCTATATAGGTTCAGAGAGGAACCAGGTTGGAATGCATATGGTTATGGTTCAGTTGGTATGTACAATTACACTGCAGGTACTATTGATGAAAGTAAGACTGGTTTTGGGGCCGGAGTTGGTATCGAATATGACTGGCAGATGAGATTTGTTGAAGGGGCTCCACCTCTAACCAGCAATCTCGAAATTGGTATTGGTAGTGTTAATTTTGATTACTATGATTATTCTACTTTTTCCTTCGGAGTAGGAACTCATTATAAGTTTTAGTCTTAAAAATTAAGAAATACTCTAAAGAAGGGGCCTGTTTGAACACAGGTCCCTTTTTGAATGTTTAAAACTATTAACATAATTATCTGAAAATTAGGCTTGACATTATAAGATTTTTTTATATATAATAATAAGTAGAAAGGACAAACGTTTGCCCAAAAGAAGAGGAGAATTCATATGGCGGTTACTTTAAAAGATATTGCGGAAAAAGTAGGTGTATCTGAATCGACAGTTTCTCGCGTATTAAATGGTATACCGAAAGCCAGTAAAAAAACACGGGAAGAAATATTCAGAGTAGCTCGCGAATTAAACTATACTCCTAATGAAGTAGCCAGATCTCTTGTTACCAAGAAGACAAATACGATTGGGTTAATCATCAGTGACCTCTCAAATCTCTACTTTTCTATGGTTGCTGATGGTATTGAAAGCGTTGTAGCCCAAAATGATTACA
>DATGCJ010000004.1:0-2302 GCA_035312025.1 Halanaerobiales bacterium
CTTGGTAGGGGTGGATCGACAAAAACTCGTACACAAAGGATCCAACGATAAGTAGTGGATGGATTTCTTCGGATGTAATGGCCCCATTGGTCCATACTAAAAGTTGTTGGATTTCGCTCTGGGTTAGGTGTGGTTCTTTTGTATTAAATATAAGCCTTTGAGTCCCATCCGGATAATTCGCTACTACTTTATTCGATAGCTGCTTATACCGTCCTTTATGATTTTGATCTTTGCTACTATGCTTCAATAATATTCCATGCAATTGATGGATGTACCGTTCAGTCAATTCCATGTCTTGATAATGATCTAAAATCACTTGTAGAGCATCATAATAGCCCACCACTTCTTGTTCATCTCTCTTTTCAAGCTTATTGAATTTTACCGACCTCAACAGTTTTTCGATTTCTGCATCTGTCATCTTCACTCCTTCAATTCTTGTCGATGAGCCCACACTAGCCACGGTGGCCAATTGACGGAGCTCCTTTAAGTATCTTGCCTCCTTGTGCTCTATTTCCTGCCACGATCCTTTGAAGGTGTCTATCTGGCCTAATAACTTACCAAGCTGCAAGTATTTTTTACTTCCAAAGTCAAGCTTTTTATCCATTTTATTAGACATATCCATTTTGTATCTATTTCTATCTAATAGCAAATATAATGAAACATATCTATTTTGTATCCCTTTGTATCCATTTTGTCTATTTGTAAATGCCGTGCATCAGGACAGGATTCTTTATATGTTCGATCTGATGCTTAAAGATGCTCAGACTAATTCGCTGCAAGAAAAATTGGCATAAGCTACTCTTCCTCACTTTCAAAAACTCGATACTCAAATGTCACTCCAAATTCATCTATTAATCTATATTTGTTGAATATTGAAAACACCTGATAAAGTGAGCCATCTTCTCTATATGTACACAAATTAGAGTTTTCAATGTTAAAGCGACTTTGATTGTTAGATATGACAAAGTCTCCAATTTTAAAAGAGTACTCCTCAACTTCGACATTTGTTTTTATAGATGCAACTAAAACACTATTATCTCCTTGAAATAGTTTTGCACTGAAAATCTTATAATTCATGTAAATTCCAGCATGCCATTCTTCATACACTTTTCCTGAAGAAACATAATAACCTCTTGACAATATTATCATTTAATAAACTTTTTAGTCCCTAAGTCAAGAACATAATTACTCTTTGATAGTAGCTCAAACTCTTGTCCAAAACCAGACAATTGCGAATAAATATCAGGATCGTTCAAATTCTTAAAATAGGATGCAAACTGCTCAGGGGTTGACAATCCGTTTAATATATTTAACTCTGATTGTGGAATACCATTAAGTCCTTTAAATAAGTTATTTATATCTAACGGATTACTAGCAGCTGCAATTTCATCTCCTCTGTTAATAGCTGTTTGTAACCAAGGTTTATTATATGTATTCCAAAATGTTGCAGGGGCATACAAGTTATCCGAAACATTCAATACATTAAACCCACCTGTCTTGGCTCCGAAATCCTGTGTTTTGAGGTTTCCTATTAATTCCTCTACAACAGTTTTCATATCACCAGAGAAATAAGGATAGTAGGTGAATTTACCTACTATGGTTGTTGTCTTTCCTGGAGTTGATGCGATTTGATTATTGTAAGGCAAATTAAAATTGGAGAGCTTGGGCCACTTTCCCCATGATATCTTTTAAGTTTTTGAACTATATTAGAAGGACTAAGTTCATAAACTCCAATAGGTACATTTTCAAGTCCTTCGTAGAATCCTATAATTTTATTTGATGCTTTATTACCAAGTAAAAGTTTCCCACTATTATAGTCATACTTAAAAATAAAATCTCCTTGTTCATAATGTAAGAAGTTCTTTGATACATCATTCCAAAAATCAAGTGCAGAAACACTTGAATTCTGACCAATTATATTATTACTCCATGATACATTAAGAGGATTCGCATTGTCAATTTTCGAAATACCTGAAGACTCCGTAAGCTTAGTTAACCATGGAATATCAACTCTTTTGGCTACATCTTTAAAGCAAACCTCCCACGCCTTAAGCCCACTTTCACCTTCATCAGCAAAAAACTTTTTTAATGGAATTCCTCCGGCAGCAAGATCGAGCTTTAGTTGGTCAAACTGGGGTGAGGGGATGCCCCAATCGTTCTTAAAAACTGAAATGAATCCGTCGCTTAACTCTGTGCCTTTTGCTATCCTCGCCGCTGTCTTCGGGTCCAGATCGGCGGCGAGGGCGGCGGGTTTTGTGGGGGTGGAGCCAAGGACTGTGACAAAGTCATCGAGATAGTTGGC
>DATGCJ010000005.1:0-4557 GCA_035312025.1 Halanaerobiales bacterium
TTTGTAAATATAGATTAAATCTAGTAGGTGATTTATTTGCAGAGACCTTATATCATTTTAAACAAATGTGATAACACACCGGGATGTCCTGTGATTGAAGCTTGTCCACAGGATATTTTTCATTATGATTACAATGTAAAAAAACTGCTTTTGAATGATAATAAATGTCTGGAGTGTAGTTTGTGTGTAACAGAATGTGATCATGATGCTGTTAGAATGTATGAACCCGAAATAATAAAAGAAAAAAGAAAACAAGAAGATCAATATGGAATGGCATTAGCGGAAAGGATTAAAGATCATTATAATATTGAACCTACTTCTATATATAATGATGAACAGATTACAGCCATAAAAGATTTCGAAAAGATCAAGAAATATAAAAATGTATTACTTTATGTATATGGAAACTGGCAGGCCGAAAGTTATATTGGCTATTCATTTTTTAAAGAGATAATTCGAGAATTAGAAGAAGAAATAGATAATTTTAAAGGATTTAAAATTAGTTACAAAGAATTAGATGAAATAGAAATTACGGAACTACCTAGCCATTTGATTATAAAGGATGGTAAAGTTAAAAACAAATATAGTGGTATAAAAAATCCGATGTATTTTGTACCTACTTTAATATCTGAATACTAATATTAAGCCCCATGGATAAAAGTTCATGGGTTTTTTAAATTTAAAAAAGGAAAAGTTCTTTAATAAAAGAATTAGTATTAAATAGATACTTTAAAATGTTGATAATTTGGAGTGTTGATAAATGCAGAAAATCGAGATGGAAAACTGGCCTAGAAAGCAGCATTTTGACTTCTTTATTGATTTTGATTACCCTCAGTTTAATATTACTGTCGATATAGATATTACTAGACTGATAAATTACATAAGAGAAAAAGATATCTCATTTTTTAAAAGTATTGTCTTTTTGGTTACGAAAACTGCCAACCAGGTTGAGGAATTTAAATACAGAATTATTGATAATAACCAGGTTGTAATTGTAGATAAAGTAAATCCCTCTTTTACAATTATGGGTGAAAATGATGTATTTAGTTTTTGTAATTCTACTTACTATGATAATATGGACGATTTTTTTGCTTCTATGGAAAAAAACATTGAAAAATATAAGGAAAATCCGAGTGTATCAGCAGAGGAAAATCAACTGGATGCAGTCTATTTGACCAGTTTACCTTGGCTTAGTTTTAACAGTATCACTCATCCTATTGATATTAAAAATGTAGATTCAAATCCCAGAATTGCCTGGGGTAAGTACTATAAAGAAGATGGTAAGATTATTTTACCCTTTTCTGTCCAAGTTCACCATGCTTTAATGGATGGTTATCATGTTTCTAAGTATATAAATAAATTCAAGGAAAAGATCAATAACCCTCAAAAATCTTTAAAATAAAGGGTGGTAAAAGTGGAAATTAAAAATTTAAAAGATAATCAGCAGTATTTAGAGGAAGTTAATCACTGGCTGTATAGTCAGTGGGGGCATCATGATGAAGATAATGATGAAAAGGACTGGTTAAAGTCTAAAAAAGAGAAGTTAAATAATAATCAATCGTTACCGATTAGATTTGTTGCATTAGAGGATGGACAACCGGTAGGAACAGCCTCAATAGTAAAGCATGATATGAAAACTCATACGGAGTTAGAACCCTGGATGGCAGATGTTTATGTAAAAGAAGAAAAAAGAAACCAGGGTATTGGTTCTAAGCTTGTCAATAAGATAATTGAGGAGGCCCAACAGCAAAAGTTTAGTACCTTATATTTGTTTACCCCTGATAAAAAATCATTTTATGAAGGACTGGGCTGGAATTCTTTTTTCAATGAAGAATATAGGGGAGAAAATGTTGATATAATGGTATATAATCTCTAAAGAAGGGAATTTTACATTGAAAGAAAAAAGAGTTGATCTTCATATTCATACAAATATTTCTGATGGCTCCTGGGATGTAGAAAAATTATTAGAGGTAATCAAGAGAAAAAAGATTAATATTTTTTCTATCACAGATCATGACGATTTAAAAAATGTAATCAAAATGTCCCAGCAAGAATTACCAGATGATATTAAGTTTCTTAAAGGAGTGGAAGTTTCTACTACTTTAGATAGGAAAGAATTTCATCTTGCTGCATATAATATTAATTTAGAAGATGATCAACTGAAGGAACTATTAAAAAAGAATAGAAAGATAAGGAAAGAATTTAATAAAAGTATTATTAAATATTTTGAGAAAACAAATAACTTAGAATTAATGAATGAATATTATGATTATAAACATGATAATAATAGAGGGGGCTGGAAAGCTTTAAACTTTCTTATCGATAAAAGATTAGTAAATGATTTAGAGGACTTTTTTATAAAAATATCAAATATGAGTGAAGAGATGGTTTTTTTGCATCCTGAAAAAGCAATTAAAGTTATTCATCAAGCGGGGGGGTTTGCCTTTTTAGCACATCCTGCTTCCTATTATAATGGGGAACTTCTCACACGTGATTTTTTAAAAGAATGGGTTGCGCTGGGTATCGATGGAATAGAAGCATATTCTCCTTATCTAAATCAACTCAAGGATGCTCAATACTATATAGATTTTTGTAAAGAAAATGATTTGATGTATTCAACTGGTTCGGACTGTCATGGAGCTTTTATAAAAGATAGAAAAGTAGGTAAACCAGAAGTATATCTAAAAGATATTAATATAGATAAATTATTAAAGTGATGAGGTGATCAAATTGTCATTACTAGGGAATATTATCTGGATTATATTTGGGGGCCTTATTGAAGCAATTGGCTGGGTTTTAGCCGGTATATTATTATCTATAACTATTATCGGTCTTCCCTTTGGAATACAATGTTTTAAAATAGCAAAAGTACAGTTAGCCCCTTTTGGTAAAGAGATTGTTAATGCCAATGACAGCGGCACCAATCTCATTATGAATATAATCTGGATTATTTTATTCGGCTGGGAGATAGCTTTAATGAACTTAATTAGTGCTTTAATATTTGCTATTACAATAATAGGAATACCTTTTGCCAAACAAAATTTAAAATTAGCCAAAGTATCACTTTTTCCCTTCGGCAAAAAAATAATAAGATAATCACGAGGTGTTAATTCATGGAAAAAGAATATCAAAAGTTACGCGAATTTTTAAAATCGACAGAATGGGTAAGAAGAGATGAACTGAAAACCCCCAAAGATGAAGGCAGAAAGAGACCAGATGCTGTTAAAGATTACAGTAAAGAAGCTGAAATAATAAGTTTACCGGCTATTGATCAGATTGAGACTCCAGAAAATTCTTTAAAAGAGCTGCTTAATAAAAGGAGAAGTCGGAGAAAGTATAATACGAGTTCTTTGAGTATTGATGAACTTTCCTATTTATTATGGGCGACCCAGGGTCTATCAGAAGACAATATTAGATTAAGAACAGTTCCTTCGGGAGGAGCAGTTCATCCCTTTGAAACATATCTTTATATAAGCAGGGTACAGGATATGAAAAAGGGTTTATACCGCTATTTACCTGATAAACATTCTTTGATTTTGCTTAAAGAAATAGAAAACGGGAAAAGAGATATCATTGCAGCTGCCAATGGTCAAAAGTTCGTAGGAGAGGCAGCGGTAGTATTTTTATGGACAGTTATACCAAAAAGAGGAGAATGGAAGTACGGTATTTTATCCCATAAACTGGCTGCTTTAGATGCCGGTCATCTCTGCGAAAACCTCTATCTGGCTGTAGAAGATATTAAGGCGGGCATGTGTGCAGTGGATGCCTATGACCAAAAAACAGCTGATAAATTTTTAAAGGTAGATGGCGAGTCAGAATTCGTTATTTACATGGCAACAGTGGGGAAGGTAGATGAGAGCGAAAGGAAATAAAATGATAGCCACAGATAGATTAATTCTAAGAAAGTTTAATAAAGAGGATATTAATGATTTTCATGAGATCTTTTCACAAACCGAAGTTGTAAAATATTTACCAATTGAGCCTTTAACTTACAAAGAAGCAGTTGATAAGTTAGATAATATTATTAATAATCTAAGTGACTTAGATAAAGAAAAGCCTAAATTTATATTGGCCGTTCAGTTAAAAGAGAATAATAAAGTAATCGGCTGGGTGGGTAGTGGTCCCCTTCCTTTTGCTGAGGAAAAAATTGAATTATTTTATGCTTTACATTCAGTTTATTGGAAGAAGGGCTTTGCTTTTGAAGCAGCTTCCGGCCTATTAAATTTTTTAAGAGATGAGTATGATATTAAACCGATATATGCCCTTGTAGATGATAATAACAGGGGTTCTGTTAAGATATTAAAAAAATTGAATTTTACTTTTGAAAAGAAAGTTGAGATAGAAAAAGATAAGTATAGATTTTTTAATGGTCTAGATTTATACAAATTAAAAGAATAAATTTTAGGAGGTGAATTTGATGGATAATACAAATAAGAGGAGTAATACCTTCCTAAAAGCACTTAATCTATTTTCTTTTTTCTTAGTTATAGTTGTTAATTTTCTAGCTAATTACCTTCCTATCAATGGTTATAATACGGGCGAACTTTCAGATATGTA
>DATGCJ010000006.1:0-15924 GCA_035312025.1 Halanaerobiales bacterium
TTAGCTTCTTTTTCAGCGGAAGAAAGGGCTTTATAATATACTTTTCCCCCTTCACCGCGGGCTGCCTTTAAACGTTTGGGCACCCTATTTTTATTATTTTCAATAACATTATCAGCCACATCTAAAATCTTTTTATGAGACCGGTAGTTTTGTTCCAGTTTGATCACTTTAGCATCCGGATAATCTTCTTCAAAGTTTAAAATATTTCTAATGTCGGCTCCCCTGAAAGCATATATACTCTGGTCCGGGTCGCCGACCACAAAGATATTTCTATACTTGCTGGCTAAAAGTTGAGCAAATTTATACTGGGCAAAGTTAACATCCTGGTATTCGTCAATTAATATATATCTATACCTCTCCTGATAGCGGTTTAAAACCTCTGGGTAATCTAAAAATAGTTCAACGGTTTTCATAATTAAATCATCAAAGTCAAGCGCATTATTATTTTTGAGTCTCTTTTCATATTCTTCATAGACGGCAGCAACTATCTTTTCAAAGTAACCGATGGCATCTTTTTGAAAAGCAGCTGCTTCAATTAATTCATTTTTAGCATTACTTATTCTATTTAATACTGCAGAAGGACGAAACTTTTTAACATCATAGTTAAGATCTTTTAAGATATTTTTGACCATCTTTTTTTGGTCATAAGAATCATAGATCGTAAAGTATCTATTAAATTCCAACCTGTTGATTTCCTGTCTTAAAATCTGTACACAAAAAGAATGAAAAGTACCCAAAAATATATCGTCTGCATCTCGGCCTGTCATCTTTTGGACCCTTTCCTTCATCTCATCGGCGGCTTTATTGGTAAAGGTAAGGCCCAAAATTTGATAGGGTTTAACCTCATATTTTTCTATTAAATAGGCAATGCGATTGGTTAATACCCTGGTTTTACCTGAACCGGCTCCCGCTATGATAAGGCCGGGGCCTTTATGTAATTTAACAGCCTTTTCCTGCTGTTCATTTAATTTAGCAATAATTTCTTTTGCTTTATCCATTAATGATTCACTCCTGATTGAATTATTATATGTCTTTTTTAAAGTCTTCTAGCATATTTTTGAGATTCAGATCGTTTTTTGAGTATAATAAATGGGATATACAGCTGCAGTCGCTGGAACCAAAACCTTCGACCATTAGTTTGAACTGATCTTTATGGTACAAATAATTAAAGAGCTTGCACTCATAATCTTTGGAACCATTTAAAGTGAAATAATCATCTATCTTGGCTTTATCAAGCAGATAATCTATATGCCAGTGAAATTTCTTTTTTGTTCTCAGATGTCTTTCGATTCTGCTCTCTAAATTTTTTTGGGCAGAACCAATATAGTAATAATAACCTTTTTTAAAGTTATTTTCACCTAAAGCTCCTACTTTGATTGATTGGTTTTTAGTTAGCTTGATTTTTACAATATATATACCGCTGTTTTCAGCTTCCATTTATTGTCCCCTAACTATTTTACTTCGATGATTTGAATGCGCAATCCTTCCTTTAATAAACAATCTTTACTAAAGATTTGATTAATGTTATAATTAAAAAAGACTAACCAATAATTTGATATTTTTTGTACTTTTATCTGGCTATAGCGCAGCTTGGTAGCGCGCTTGCTTCGGGAGCAAGAGGTCCCCGGTTCAAATCCGGGTAGCCAGACCATTTCTATATGTATGACACTAAATAATTATAACATAAATGAGGCGGGTTTGCATTTTATTGAAGTTCAGACTTAATGCTTAAATAACAAGTTACAAATTTTATAATACATAAAAAAAGAGTGATGACTATCTTATATAGTTATCACTCTCTTTTTAATTTTATTCTTTTAATTCTTTTAAAAATTCAACTACTCTTTCGGCATGACCATCAACCTTAACTTTGGGATATACCTTCATTATTTTTTGATTTTTAGAAATTATAAAGGTTGACCTCTTATATATCCCCACTAAATTTACCACATCGAACTTCTTGGCCAGTTTTTTATCTGTATCTGCTAATAATGGGTAAGTCAAGTCATATTCTTCTGCGAAATTCTTATGTGACTCAACACTGTCTTTGCTTACCCCTACAACCTTAGTATTTAACCCCTCCAGGGTTTTTAGCTGCCTTTGAAAGGCAACCGATTCCTTTTTTCAGCCCGGTGTATTGTCTTTAATATAGAAAAACAAAACTAATCTCTGGTCTTTAAAATCATCCCGACAGTGTTCTTTACCATCTTGATCAGGCAGACAAAAATCAGGTAAACTATCTCCTACTTTTAACATTAAATTCTTACCTCCTTTTTGAAATAAGGTCTACATTAATATTTTTAATTAATATTATCCCTTAATTATTTGAAATCTTAATTTTGAGAGTATAATTCATTTTATATTTATTTTAAAAAAATATAATTAAACCTACTATTTCTTCTTTCTGGTTACTTTTATAGATTTTATATATCTATAATTGAATATTTATAATTAAATACCTCCATTTTTAATTCAATTAAATGCAACTAAATTGAAATATATTCTTGCTAAGTTAATAATTATAATATAAGATGTATATATATTTGAAATTAAATAATACAAGAAGGGAGTATGGTAAATGTCAAGATTTAATATTACAATCACTATTTTGCTGGTATTAGTATTAACACTTAGTTTTACCGTCTCAGCTGAAGAAGGTACATATGGAGGTACTCTTGTCTATGGACGCGGAAATGATTCTGTAAGCCTTGACCCAATTAATACTACCGATGGCGAATCTTTTAAGGTAACACAACAAATTTATGACACCCTACTTATGTATAAGCCTGGTACTACAGAACCAGTGCCTTGTTTAGCCAAAGAGTGGGAAGTAACAGAAGATGGAAAAAAATGGACTTTTTATTTAAGAGAAGATGTTAATTTTCATGATGGTAATCCCTTCAATGCAGAAGCAGTTAAATTCAACTTTGATCGTTGGCGTTTTGAGGACAATCCTTATCATGTAGGAGGAACATTTGCTTCTTACCCTTATGTTTTTGGTGGTTTTCCCGGGATAATCAAAGAAGTTAATGTAGTAAGTGATTATGTAGTAGAATTCGTTTTAGAAACTCCACAAGCTCCATTCTTAGCTAATATGGCAATGGTTTCTTTTGCGATAGCAAGTCCTGAAGCTGTAAAAGAATGGGGAGAAAATTACTTTAAACACCCGGTAGGTACTGGACCATTTGAATTTGTTGAATGGAGAAAAGGCGATAGAATCATATTAGAAGCAAATGAAGAATACTGGGCAGGTCGCCCCTATTTAGATAAAATAGTATTCCGCTCAATTCCTGATAATGGCGCACGTTATATGGAATTACAATCAGGTACTATAGATATGATGGATGGTATTAATCCGGAAGATGTAGAAGGTATTAAAGAAAATGAAAAATTCAAGATTATCTTACGACCCAGTCTCAATGTAGGTTATCTAGCCATGAATTTTGTAAGAGAACCTTTTGATGACAAGTTAGTAAGACAAGCTGTAAGTCATGCTATTAATAAAGAAGCATTGATAGGTGCCTTTTTTGCAGGTTTAGCAGAACCAGCCAAAAATCCAATACCACCTTCCATGTGGGGATATAATGATGAAATAGAAGATTACAACTATAATATTGATCAAGCTAAAAGTCTCTTAGAGGAAGCAGGATACCCGGATGGATTTGAATTTGATTTATGGTATATGCCTGTTCCTCGCCCTTACATGCCTCAACCTAAATTGATTGCTCAATCAATCCAA
The DNA here is from genome assembly GCA_035312025.1 of Halanaerobiales bacterium. Lineage (GTDB taxonomy): Bacteria > Bacillota > Halanaerobiia > Halanaerobiales > M55B127 > M55B127. Next base: position 3,740 of record DATGCJ010000006.1, read on the forward strand.
TATTATTTAAGTGAAATTAATGTTAAAGCTAACTTGGTTTCTTATGATTGGGGAACCTATTTAGAAAAAGTTAATAATAAAGATGAAGCCGACACTTATCTTTTAGGCTGGTATGGAGATAATGGAGATCCTGATAACTTCTTATACGTATTATTAGATAAAACAAACTCTAATAACAATTACAAAAACGAAGAATTACATGAAATACTGGTAGAAGCACAAACTACCATGAATCATCAAAAAAGGGTAGAATTATATGAAGAAGCACAAGTTATTATCCATGATGATATTCCATGGGTACCCTTAGCCCATTCTACACCACCAATCGCTTTAAAAAATGAAGTTAAAAATTTCATTCCAGATCCTAATAAAACTGAAAAATTTACAGAAGTATGGATGGAAAAATAATTAAATTATATTGATATATAGATTCTATAAATATAAAAGCCTCCCCTTTATTAAAGTAAGTAGTTTAAGCTATTCTTCTTACTTAAAGGGGAGTTTTATTTTATCAATTATATATTTAATTTGGCTTAAAAATAATATTATAAGTTGGAATTACTACCTCCACCATCTAAGACAATTGAAACACCATTTAAATAACTAGATCTTTTTGAAGAAAGAAATGTTACAACCTCTCCCAATTCAATAGGTTCACCGATTCTTTGTAGGGGAATGTCGTTACTTTTAGCAGCCAGGGCCTCTTGATAGGTTTTAAATTTACCGTCTTCTACCTGTTTTTCTAATAAATTTTTTAATCTATCTGTTTCGTGCAGACCCTGCAGGATAGCGTTAACTCTAATTTTGGGTCCTAATTCCTTAGAAAGTGTTTTCATGAGGCCGATCACACTCATGCGAACAGAATTCGAAAGGACCAATCCTTCCATAGCCTCTTTAACACTGCGGGAGGTAAGGTTAACCACAGTACCTCCTTCACCTTCTTCTAAATATTTTTTTGCTTCTCTTACCAATCTCACTACACTCATGACTAACAGGTCAAAAGTTTTATACCATTCTTCATCGGTTGTTTCCATAAATGGTTTGCTGGGCGGTCCACCAGCCGAAGTTACCAAATGATCTAAACTTCCATAGGTATTATAAGTTTTCTCAACCAACTTGACAATATCCTCTTTTTTGGTGATGTCTCCTACTTGGCCGACTACTTTTCCTTTATTTAGGGCACTTAATTCTTTAATAGTTTCATTTAATCTTTCTTCATCTCTACCGTTAATAACAACATTGACTCCTTCTTTGACCATAGCTTCTGCTACTGCTTTTCCTAATCCACTACTTGAAGCCGTTATCAAAGCACTATTTCCCTTAATTTTTAAGTCCATATTAAATACTCCCTTCTTTTATATATTTGTTTGATTTATTAAGTTTCCTCAATAAATAATCTCTGGCAGGAATCGATAAAACGATTTATTAATTCATCATCTTTCCTGTTTTTATTGAAAGCAAGATAAAATTTCCTGCTGAAGGTAATATCCTCGACTTCAATCTCCTCGATACGGCCGTGTTTCTTGGCTTTAGCAGAGGCAAACTTAGAAATTAATGATATACCTAAACCAGCCTGAACCGCAGCAATTATGGCTTCAGTACTTCCTAATCTACATTTTATATTTAGATCATTAAATTGAATGCCTGCATTTTTAAAACCTTTCAACATGGCTTTGCGTGTACCAGAACCAACCTCTCTAATTAAGAGGTTCTCTTCTATCAAATCTTTTACCTTTACGCTTTCTTTTTCTACTAATCTATGAGTGACTGGGGTAATTAATCTTAAGCTATCTTCTACGATTTCAATAGTTTCATAACGACTGCTGGCCGGTTTAAAGCCCACTAAAATTACATCAACTTCTCCTGCCTCTAAAAGTTCAATCATATCAGCACTATCGCCTACTTCAATGCAAGATTTAATTTCAGGTTCATTTTTGGAAAAATCGGCTAAAAGGTCGGGTAAAATATATTCTGATGGTATAGTAGATGAACCTATAATGATATTCTTATATAGTTTGTCTTTTTTATCCTCCACATCGATTACAAGTTTATCCCAACGATCTATTATCTCCTTTGCATTCTTATAGACCGCTTTCCCGGCCGGGGTAAGGTTAATATTACCCTTTTCTTTATATACAAGATCAGTTTCAAACCTCTCTTCTAAGGTTTTAATCTGCATACTTATGGCCGGTTGGGTTAAACCCATTTTTTCGGCCGCTTTTGAATAACTACCGGTATCTATCAACTTTACAAATATTTTTAAAGTATTTAGTTTCATAAAATTTCACCTACCTTCTTAAAGTAGCGATTAATCCTTTTTTATTAGTTATTAAGTTTAAGGCATCCATAATACTATTTACAGCTACTTCCGCATTCCAGAGACTGCTAATAGCTGCTCCTTCTCCCCCAATTATAGCAATACCTAATTCAGCCGTTTTTAGCATTTTTGCATCATTATTGCCATTGCCAATTGCTATCACTGATTCTTTACCTAAACTTTTTATAAATTCTTTTTTGTAATCAATGCTGCGTTGATTCTCATCAATAATTTCAATATTGATTTCGTTACCAGAGAATTCATCTCTGACAGTGCCGAAGGTATCAGCCGTTAAAATATGGACTTCAATAATTCCACTTATTTTATCCAGCATTTCTTTAACGCCCTCGATCAGCTTCCCCTCTTTAGCAATTGTTCCGTTAAAGTCTAAAACTAAATGCTGAATATTGAGTGTTTTGTAGCCGGGTATCTTGATTTCCAACATTTAAATCACCTGCTTATTCTTTATTTTTTGGCTTCAGGAAATTAAATTTCTCAATAAAAAAATCAACGATTTCTTTAATGAAAGATCGATTCTCTTTCTCTATTTTCTCCTCTAAATCTTGCCCAGTATCAGTTGTATTAACCATGTTATTATAAAAATTTTTGATAATTTGTTTTAAACTTTTTGCCACTTAGACCACTCCTATACGCGGTTTCTATTTATTATTATAGTACACAAAGTACAGCAAAATCAAAAATTGTCAAAATTTTGTAAATTTACTTTTAATATCGGTATCTTTATTGTATAATTAAAATACATTAAATCTTAGGGAGGTGTCATTATGTCTACCTCTGGTAAAGGATTTAAAGAGGGCAGCTATAAATGTAAAAACTGTGGTAAAGTAATTAAATTAGACTCTTTTTCTAATTCACTTCCGAAATGCCCGAACTGTAAGAGCACAAAGTACTCTCAAATTGGTAGTGAGAGAGCATAATTAAATAAATATTGGTAAAGCCGGGTTTAAAAACCCGGCTTTTTTAATATTATATCTTTTTTTCTGCTATTTGTTTAAATCTATTAATATTATTTTCTATAACTTCTAAAGAACTCAGCCAGAATTCTTTTGATGTTACATCGATATCAACCATTTCAGCTACAGATTCGATTTTCTTCTTGCCCGTAGCCCTCAATAGTTCGTTATAATCTTCCATAAATTGACCGTCTTTTTGTTGGCTTAAAGCATAAACTCCTAGGCCAAATAATAGACCAAAGGCATAAGGGAAATTATAGTAATTATTACCGGCCGAATAGTAATGAGGTTTGTTAAGCCACATGTAAGGATGTAGATAATTATGGTCAATAGCATCTCCATAGGCCTTCTTTTGGGCTTCAACCATTAACTCTTTCAGTTCATCGACACTTAAAGAACTAGCTTCTCTTTCTTTGAAAAGATTTTTTTCAAAGGTAAAACGGCTGTATATATCTACAATTACCTGACCGGCGGAAGTAATATAATTTTCTAATATGGAATAAGTCTGCTCTTGATCTGCCTTTTCTAAAGCAGCTTCAGTTACGATAGTTTCACTTAAGATAGAAGCGGTTTCAGCTAAAGGCATTGGATAATTTGAATTTATAATACTTTCCTCTTCCAAACTGTGTCCGTGATAAGCATGACCTAATTCATGGGCTAAAGTAGTTACATCACTAAAAGATCCGGTAAAATTACTTAAGATCCGGCTCTCTTTTATGGGATGGAGATTATAACAGAAGGCGCCCCCTCTTTTACCTTCTCTCGGTTCAGCATCAATCCATTGATTTTCAAATGCGTTTTTATATAGATCAGCCATCTCCTGACTGAAATCTTCAATATTTGCAAGGATAAAGTTTTTTGCCTCTTGGTAACTAAATTCCATTTCTTTTTCTCCCAGTGGTGCAAAGAGATCATAAAATGGGAGACCTTTGTCATGTCCTAATATTTCAGCTTTAGTTTTATAGAACTCTCTAAATAAGGGTAACTTCTCTTCTATAGCAGCCATTAGAGCATCTAAGGTTTCTTTTTTTAAGCGCGAATCGTGGAGCGCTTCAGCTAAAGGAGAATCATAACCCCTGCGCTCAGTTAAAGTTAAAACCTCTCCTTTTATTCCGTTTAAGGCAGCTGCCACCGATTCTTCGATCTCTTCATAAGAATCCAGTTCAGCCTGGTAGGCCTTCCTTCTTATCTCGGGATCATTTTTATATGCCATATTTCTGACCACCGGTAAGGGAAGTTCCTTTTCTTCTCCTTCAATTTCAATCGGTACTTTCAAAGTAGAAGTTAACTTCTCCTGCAGTTTAGTCCAGGCAGAAGAACCGGTCTGCTTCATTTTCGCTATTAATTCTTCTTCATCTTCGGGTAGTAGATATTTACTTTTATCCACTAATTCTTCAATAAAAAATTTGTGTTCAGCTAAAATTTCGGATTCCTGATAAAGGGATTCCCTATTATCTATCTCACTCAAGTAGAGTTGAAAATTTACCATTGGTTTTGTCGTCCTGACCATTTCTTTTTCTATCTTTTCTATCATCTTTAAGGCTTCTTCATTTTTAGCATCTACACTTACGGTTAGATGACTAAAAGCTTTTAATCTCATTGATAACTTATAATAATCTTTTAGGGTAAGAATAAAGTCTTCAATATTCTCTAATTTATTACCCTCGGCAAAATTCCATTCCTCTAATTCTTCAATTTTATCCTCGAATTTACTTCTATCCTCTTTGAATTTTATTGCATCAAAGCCGGGATAGAGTGAGTCCAAACTCCATTTCATCTCCATAGATAACACTCCTCATATTTTTATAAATTCTCATCTTAAATAGATTAAACCGGGTTTAAACCCGGTCTAATTACGTTATTTTAATTTGACGGCTGTTCCATATGCTAAAATTTCGGCTGCTCCCCCCATGACCTGGGAAGTAGTGAAGCGTACATTAACTACCGCATCTGCATTGAGTTTTTGGGCTTCTTCTTCCATCCTAATAAGGGCTTCTTCACGCGCCTCACTGATCATCTGGGTATATTCTTTTACTTCTCCTCCTACGAGATTTCTTAAACCCGCAACTATATCATTACCAATATGGCGGGCCCTGATAGTATTACCCCTTACCAAACCAAGAACTTCAGTAATTTCTTTACCTTCAATTTCCTCCGTATTAACCGTAAACATATCTCTCCTCCTTATCAAAATTATTAATTGGACATCCTTTACATAAAGGGGAGCTTTTTAAACAGTGCTCTTTAGCATGTTTAACTAATAAGGCGTGGTATTCATTATATAGTTCTTTATCAGTTTTTAAATTATTTTCTATCTTTGCTTGCAGCTTCTGATAAGAAATGTTGGCTTTAATATATCCTATCCTGGATAATATTCTTTTTGTATAGGTATCAATTACAAATACTGGCTTATTAAAAGCATATAGAAGTATCGAATCCGCTGTTTCAGGCCCTATGCCATATATTTCAAGCAGCTCTTCACGTTTTTTGTCAGGCTTCCCTTTTGCTAAATTATCTAAATTTGAATTATAATCTTCTTTGAGAAAATAAATGAAAGATTTTAGCTTCTTTGCTTTCATGTTATAATATCCCGCCGGTTTTATCAATTGAGCTAACTTATCTTGTTCAATTTGATCTAACCTATTGATATCTAATAAACCATTCGCTTTTAAATTATCTATGGCTTTTTCAACATTTTTCCATCTGACAGCCTGGGTTAGAATAGCTCCAATAATGATCTCGAGCTGGCTGTCTCCCGGCCACCAATCCTGGGGACCGTAGGCTGTATAAAGAATATCATATATTTTTTTTATACCTGCTGAGAAAGGATTCTCATCTTTAATTTCAATACAGGGATACATTTAATCATTCCTTGTTGAGAATATCTCTCGCTATTACTATACCGGAAACTGAGGCCTGCATTAAACCTCTGGTGATACCGGCTCCATCTCCGGCTGTATATAAATTATTAATCTTAGTTTCTAGGTTGTCATTGACAGAAATACGATTTGAATAAAACTTAACCTCTACCCCATATAATAAGGTGTCTCTAGAATATAAACCGGGTGCTAAATTGTCTAAGGCTTCCAGCATTTCAATGATGCCTTTTAAATGCCGGTAGGGAAATACTAGACTTAAATCACCGGGAGTAGCCTCTTTTAAGGTCGGTTCAATTATGCCCCGATCAATCCTGGACGGTGTTGACCGGCGACCATCTAAAAGATCGCCCAATCTTTGAATCAAGACTCCGCCCCCTAAAAGATTGGCTAGCTTAGCTATGTTTTTACCATATGTGATTGGCTCATGGAACGGTTCGGTAAATGTCTTACTAACTAAGAGGGCAAAGTTGGTATTTTCAGTTTTAATATCAGCATGGCTGTGACCATTTACAGTTATTAAACCCTGATTATTCTCATTTACTACTTCCCCCTCTGGTGACATACAAAAGGTCCTTACCTTATCATCAAAGGTCGGGGTCTGATAGATTAACTTTGATTCATAAAGATCCTGGGTCAGCTGTTTGGCAATCACAGCCGAAGTTTCCACTCTAACCCCAATATCAACCGGATTAATGCTGGTCTCGATTCCCAGTTCCGGTGCTAGGGAACTTAACCAGGAGGCATTTTCTCGCCCGGGGGCAGTGATTACATACTCCCCGTAATATTCTGTTCCATCTGCGGTTTTAACTCCGATGATTGTACTATCTTCAATGATAAAATCTTTTACATTGGTTCTAAACTTAATATCTACTCCTTCACTTTCGATATAGTTTTTCATATTAGTTAAAACTGTTTTGGTATAGCCTGTACCAAGGTGTCTTAGCTTGGCGGGAATAAATTTAAGCTGTGATTTGATCGCTTTTTCTTTTATATCTTGTACCTTAGAACCATCAACCCCAAATACTCTATCCGGTGCTCCAAAGTTTAGATATATATCATCAGCATAACTGATCAATTCTCTTAATTTATCTAATCCTATGTATTCTTCTAAATGTCCGCCTATCTTAGGGGAAAGCGATAATTTGCCATCACTATATGCCCCGGCACCACCCCAGCCTGAAACGACTGAACAGCTATCACAGTTAATACAGCCCATGCCGGGATTTTGTTTCATCGGACACTCTCGTTCTGAGATATCTTTTCCTTTTTCTAACATTAAAATATCTAAATTGCCATTCTTTTTTAAAAGTTCCATTACGGTAAATATTCCAGTTGGTCCTGTCCCAACCACGATTACATCATAGTTCTCTTTACTCATTGATTTTGCACTCCCATCCTATTCCCATTCAATTGTAGCGGGGGGTTTTGATGTAATATCATAAACCACTCTGTTGACTTCCTTAACTTCATTGACAATTCTGTTCGAAATTACTTCTAAAAGATCATAAGGTAAATGAGCCCAATCGGCCGTCATCGCATCATCACTTTTTACAGCCCTTAAGATGATTGGATAACCATAAGTACGGTCATCACCCATTACACCTACACTTCTTAAATCAGGTAAAACGGCAAAAGACTGCCAGATCTCTCTCGATAGACCGGCCTCTTTGATTTCTTCTCTTAAAATTGCGTCCGCATTTTTTAAGATAGCCAGTTTTTTATCATCAATCTCTCCTATGATCCGGATCGCTAAACCGGGACCAGGGAAGGGTTGTCTCCAAACAATTTCGGCTGGCAAACCTAAAACTTCACCGATCTTGCGAACTTCATCTTTAAATAACATTCTAAGTGGTTCTATTAAATCTAAGTTCATCTCTTCCGGTAAACCACCTACATTGTGATGGCTTTTAATAGTAGCTGCGTGTTCATTACCACTTTCAATCACATCCGAATATATTGTGCCCTGAACTAAATAGCTGGCATTTTCGACCTTTGAGGCCTCTTCCTCAAACACTCTTATGAACTCTTCTCCAATTATCTTCCTTTTGGCTTCCGGATCTGATACTCCTTCTAATTTATTTAAAAATCTTTCTTTAGCATCTACATATACTAAGGGAATATTGAATTCTTCACTAAAGGTCCTTTTGACCTCGGCCGCTTCTCCTTTCCGGAGTAGGCCGTGGTCTACAAAGATACAGGTTAATTGTTCTTTAATTGCCTTATAGACTAAGGCGGAGGCCACAGAAGAGTCAACCCCACCTGATAAACCACAGATCACCTGCTGGTCATTAACTTCATCTCTTATTTTACTGACCTGTTCGTCAATATAATCGGCCATTGTCCAATCAGCTTTAGCTTTACATTCTCTAAAAAGAAAGTTATGTAATATCTCTTTACCTTTTAAAGTATGTAAAACTTCCGGATGAAACTGAACTCCGTATAACTTTTTATTTACATCGGCCATTACTGCTACATCGGTTACCTCGGTATGGGCAATATTTTTAAAGCCATCCGGCATATTTTTTACCTGGTCTCCATGGCTCATCCATACCTGGGTGTTATCTTCAATATCTTTTAAAATTCCAATCTCTTTATCTATCTTCAGTTTTGCCTTGCCATATTCTCCCTGCTTCGCCTTTTTAACAATACCACCCGGCATCAAGGAGGCCATTAACTGCATTCCATAGCAGATACCCAAAATAGGGATATCTAAATTTAATATTTCAGGATCAATCTGAGGGGCATTAGGACTGGTCACACTATTCGGTCCCCCTGAAAATATTATTCCAACTGGTTCTATTTCTTTTATTTCTTTACTTGAAATCTTATATGATTTTATTAAAGAATAAATATTAAATTCTCGGACTCTTCTTGCAATCAACTGACTGTATTGACCACCAAAATCAAGGATTAATACTTTGTTACCGACCATGAAATTCTCCTTTCGCATTATATTAAATCACAAGTTATATTATAAGGTAAAAATGTATAAATGTAAATAAAAAAAGTGGTATACCGCTAAACGGTACACCACTTTGAGAGTACTCTATTTACTTTCTATTACATCATACCGGGCATTCCGCCCATTCCGCCCATTCCACCGGGCATTCCGCCGGGAGCAGCTCCACCGCCGTTTTCATCATCATCATCATCAGAAGTATCGGCGACTAGGGCTTCAGTTGTGAGTAACATTGCCGCTGCACTTGCAGCATTTTGAATTGCAGAGCGTGTTACTTTAGCTGGATCTACGATACCAGCTTTAATCATATTTACATATTCACCTTTCATGGCGTCAAAACCCATGCCAGGTTCTAATTCTTTAATCTTTTCAACAACAACTGAACCTTCATAACCAGCGTTATTAGCGATTAAGCGCATAGGAGCAGTTAAGGATCTCTTAACTATATCTACACCGGTACCTTCATCACCTTCTAATTTGATATCATCAAGAACCTTCATAGCATTTAGATAGGTGACTCCACCACCTGGTACTAATCCTTCTTCTACAGCTGCTCTGGTAGCTGATAAGGCGTCTTCAATTCTGTGCTGTTTTTCTTTGAGTTCGGTTTCGGTTGCGGCACCGACTCTAATTACAGCAACACCACCAGCTAACTTAGCAAGTCTTTCTTGTAATTTTTCTTTATCAAAGTCAGAGTCACTGCTTTCAATCTGACGTCTGATTTGACTAATTCTTTCTTTCAAGTCTTCTTTATTTCCTTCACCTTCAACAATGGTGGTATCGTCTTTAGTTATTGTAATTTTATGAGCCTGACCTAGGTCAGAAATTTCAGCATTTTCTAATTTAAGGCCGAGGTCTTCTGTTATTACACGGCCGCCTGTTAGAATTGCTAAGTCTTCTAACATTTGCTTTCTTCTGTCGCCAAAGCCAGGTGCTTTAACGGCTACACAATCAAAAGTACCTCTAATTTTATTTACAACTAAGGTTGCAAGTGCTTCGCCTTCAACCTCTTCTGCTACTATAAGTAGAGATTTACCGGACTGAGCAACTTTTTCTAATAGAGGTAAGATATCTTGGATATTTGAAATTTTCTTATCTGTGATAAGGATGTATGGATCTTCAAGAGAAGCTTCCATCTTTTCAGTATCAGTTACCATGTAAGGAGATAAGTAACCTCTGTCAAACTGCATACCTTCAACTACTTCTAGGGAAGTTCCCATACTCTTAGATTCTTCTACGGAGATTACTCCGTCTTGTCCAACCTTTTCCATTGCTTCTGCAATTAGATCTCCAATTTCATCATCATTGCCAGCAGAAATTGAAGCTATTTGAGAAACTTCTTCTCTGCCTTCAACAGGAGTTGCAGTATTTGCAATTTCTTCGGTTAGTTTTTCAACTGCCTTGGCAATACCTCTTTTAAGCAGCATTGGATTGGCGCCAGCAGTAACGTTTTTGAGACCTTCATTGAAAATAGCTTCAGCTAATACGGTAGCGGTAGTTGTACCATCACCTGCTACATCATTAGTCTTAGTAGCTACTTCTTTAACTGCCTGTACACCCATGTTTTCATAACGATTTTTAACTTCTATTTCTTTAGCAATACTCACACCATCATTAGTAATGGTAGGAGCACCAAAACTCTGTTCTAATAAAACATTTCTTCCTTTAGGTCCTAATGTGACCTTAACTGAATTTGCTAATTTTTCTACACCACTTTTTAACTTACGACGTGCCTCTTCGCTAAACTTAATATCTTTAGCCATTATTTATAAACCCTCCCTTAGTTAGTTATTACTTTCGTTTAAAATTAACCAATTACTGCAACAATGTCGTCAATATTGACTATTTTGAATTCAACTCCATCAACTGTTACTTCAGTACCAGCAAATTTATCGAATACTACCATATCTCCTTTTTCAACTTCAGGTGTTTCATCTTCGGTATAGCAGTCACGACCTACTGCATAGATTTCACCAGTTTGTGGCTTCTCCTTTTTAGCTGTATCTGGTATTACAATACCACCTTCAGTTTTTTCTTCTCTTTCGACTAATTTTACTGCTACTCTGTCTCCTAATGGCTTAACACTCATTTAATGTACCCCCTTTAATTTTATATATAATTTATTTTTTTACCTGTTATTAGCACTCATTTGAGGTGAGTGCTAATAATTACTGTATTAATAATATCTAAGTATTAATTTAAAATCAAGCATATTTATGAGTTCTGAGAGTCTATTAAAGTTAATTAATACCTATATACTCCAAAATATTCTTTTTTTCTCCCATAATATATACTATTGATTAAAGTATTTCCACTTCAAACATCTGTTTATTCTCTATACTTTTATAACTGTTTCCTCTCAGATCATTATTGAAAATATCATACATTACAGCCGGTAAAATTAATAGATCTGGTTTAAGATCAGTTTTATTTATAAGATGGTTTTCTATATCCAAATTTGTGAGAAGACCAGCTGAAATTATCGAACCTTTAAGATAAGTATTTTTCAACGCTTCAATAAAGATATTATTCTTATCAGCATAATCCAAATAGTTTTTTATTATATATTTTATTAGATGATAACCCAGTTCAGAGGTTAAAAACAATATTTTTTTATCTTCATTGTTTTTTATCAAGTTATTAATCTCAGTAATCTTATTTAAAGAAAGGTCGTAGTCCATTATAAGACCGGACCTTTTCTCTTTTTCCTTTTTTAACGTGGTCTTAATAACCTTATCTTCTCTTTTTATTTCTAACACAGGATTTTTTAATTTTTTTATTGTATTAAATGTTTCCACCCGGGTAATTGTCTCTTGGTTGTTAACTTTTTTTATTATATCCAGGTACTTGACATTTGCCTTATCAGCCGGGCTTCTTTTTATTATACCCTTTACTTTACTTTTTAAATTCTTGATCATCGGCGGCTCAATAGTAACCGGTGTTTTTTGGAACGTATTAATCTCATCTACCATTTTAGATAATTTTTGATAGACTTCTTTGTGATCAAACTTCAAATCAGCCGCTGTTAAGCTCGTATAACCCGGCATGAAAACTCT
>DATGCJ010000007.1:0-3601 GCA_035312025.1 Halanaerobiales bacterium
AAAAGGTATTTAGAATGTAATTTTCAAACTATTACCGACCATAAAGACGAAATAATCGGGGCGGTAATGGTTCTAATAGATGTAACTAGACTAAGAAAACTAGAAGAGATGAGAAAAGATTTTGTTGCTAATGTATCTCATGAATTAAAAACCCCTTTAACCTCTATTAAGGGTTATGCAGATACAATTGCAGAAAATGAAATCAAAGATTTTGATACTATTAAAAGATTTGTAAGTATTATTAGTAAAGAAGCAACCCGACTCAATTTATTAATAAATGACTTATTGGATTTATCTAAATTAGAAGCAGATTATTTTGAACTTAAACCAGAAGAGCTGGATAATGTATTAGATAAACCGCTAAGAATTTAGGAAAATGAAGCTGATAAAAAAGATATTGAAATTATAAAACAATTTGAGGAAGATCTACCGTTAGTTAAGATGAATAAATCACAGATTGAAAACCTCCTTATCAATTTAATCGACAATGCTATTAAATATAACAAAGAAAGCGGTAAGATATTCATTAGGGCCTACCAGGAGAATGGTAAAGTATATCTCGAAGTTGAAGATACTGGTTTTGGGATTCCCAAAGAAGATCAGGATAGGATATTCGAAAGGTTTTACCGGGTGGATAAAGCCCGTTCAAAAGAAGTTGGCGGTACTGGTATAGGCCTTTCAATAGTAAAGCACATTGTTAAAGGTCATAATAGTGAAATAAATGTAAAAAGCGTTGAAGGCCAGGGTACTAACTTCAAATTCTATCTACATGTAGCTAGATAAATTTTTTGTTAACAAAAATGTAACAATAATTTAACAAAAACCCTGTTTATAAACTGTTTAGCATGTGTTAAATTAATAAATGTGGATTTATAATATTTACAGAAGAAAGGAGTTCAACCTTAATGTCCTCCAATATAAAAATTAAGATTAAAAATTTAAATTTCTTTTATGACGATTTTCAAGCTTTAACAGATATCAATATGAAAATCAAAGAAAACAAAATAACTGCATTAATTGGACCATCGGGTTGTGGTAAATCAACCTTCTTACGGGTGATAAATCGCATGAACGACTTGATCGATGGTACTACCGTTCAGGGAGAAGTTATACTAGATGGTCAAAATTTATATAGTTCAGATGTTGATGTAGTTCAATTAAGGAAAAAAGTTGGTATGGTATTCCAACACCCCAACCCCTTTCCTAAATCTATATATGATAATGTAGCATATGGACCAAAAATTCATGGAATGAAAGATAAAAATAAACTGGAACAATTAGTAGAAGATAGTTTAAAGGGGGCAGCCTTATGGGAGGAAGTCAAAGACAGGTTAGACCAGCCGGCCCTTGATCTATCTGGTGGCCAACAGCAGAGGTTATGTATTGCCCGTGCTCTAGCTATTAAACCTGAAGTACTACTTATGGATGAACCTGCCTCAGCTTTAGATCCTGTTGCAACTGCTAAGATTGAAGAATTAATGGCAGAATTAGAAAAAGACTATACAATTGTGATTGTAACTCATAGTATGCAGCAGGCGGCAAGAGTTTCTGATGAGACCGGCTTTTTCTTAATGGGCGAATTGATTGAATATGGTGATACAGGTAAGATTTTTGAGAATCCTGATGATCAAAGAACTGAAGATTATATTACAGGCCGATTCGGTTAATAAGGAAAGGTGAGATAAAATGTTACGCAAAGGACTTGACGAAAACATAGAAAAGTTAAAAAATGAGATGCTTCTGATGGGTAGTCAGGTTGAGGAAGCAATTGAAAAAAGTATACAAGCTTTAAAAGAACAGGATATAGAATTGGCAGAAGAAGTAATGGAAGAAGATGACCAAATTGATGAATATGAATTAGAGTTAGAAGAAATGTGTACGAGATTAATTGCAACCCAACAACCTGTTGCTAAAGATTTAAGAACTATTATTGTCATTTCTAAATTAGCTACTGACTTAGAACGAATTGGAGACCATGCTTCAAATATTGCTAAAATGGTTATTAAAATAGGGGATGAACCTCTCCTCAAACCCTTAATTGATATTCCCAGAATGACTGATATTGTTACCCGCAGATTGAAAAAAAGCCTGGAGGCTTTTGTGAATCTAGATGTGGAATTGGCCCATGAAATAGCCAAAGAGGACGAAGAAGTAGATGTGTTAGATGAACAGATATTAAGAGAACTACTTACCTTTATGATTGAAGACCCTAAAACTATTAGACAGGCCATGTCATTAATCTTTATAAGTAGATTCTTAGAACGGATTGGTGACCATGCTACCAATATCTGTGAAAGGGTAATATATATGGCTACTGGTGATTGGGATGTATCTTATTAATTAGTTTAACCATTTTTGAAGGGATATGGTTAAGATGTCAAATAAAATCTTAATTGTAGATGATGAAAAAAATATTCGGGATTTAGTTAAATACAATTTAGAAGAAATAGGATATGATATATTAGAAGCTGAAGATGGTGAGACAGCCATAAATAAGGCAAAAAAAGATGTTGATTTAGTTATTCTTGATTTGATGCTTCCTAAAATTGATGGTTTAGAAGTTTGTAAAAGAATAAGAAATAATGAAAAATTAAAAGATACTGCAATTATAATGTTAACAGCTAAGGATGAAGAGTTAGATAGAATTTTAGGCCTTGAAATCGGGGCCGATGATTATATGACTAAACCATTTAGTATTAGAGAATTAAGGTCTCGGATTAAAGCTGTTTTAAGAAGAACAAAAAGTGATTTTAACAAAGTTAAATCAGATAATGATAAATCAAAATTTGTAACGGGAGATTTAGAGTTAAATATCCAGGGTTATGAAGTAAAGAAGAAAGGTAGAACTTTAGAGATGACTCCCAAAGAATTTGAATTATTGAGATTTATGTTTACAAACCAAAATAAGGTATTAACAAGAGAAATTTTATTAGAAAAAATTTGGGGATATGAATATACAGGTGATACCAGAACAGTAGATGTACATATCCGCAGGTTGAGAAAGAAAATTGGTAGGGAATATATAAAAACTATCAGAGGTTTGGGCTATAAGCTTGTATATTCTAAGAAATAAGTTAAAAAAAGTTTTTTATAAAAATAATACTCCTTTTAACAAATTATTAACCTATTTGTAAACTTTTATTCATTTGGTTGTAACAATCACCTGTTATTATATTATTGAAGTCAACAAAATGAATATAATTTCAAGGAGGAGTTAATTAATGAGAAAGAGTTTACTTATTTTACTTTCTGGATTATTGGTAATGGCATTATTTTCTGGCGTGGTAGGAGCACAAAACAATTTAACTATTCAGGGATCTTCCACTGTACTTCCGATAGCTCAAAGGATTGCTGAAGTATATATGCAAAACAATGAAGACGTTAATATTTCTGTCAGAGGTGGCGGTTCTGGTAATGGTATTGCAGCTTTAATTGATGGTACAACTGATATAGCTGATGCATCAAGATTTATTAAACAAAGTGAAGTAGAAAATGCTGTAAATAATGGTTATTATCCTGTACCACACCGTGTAGCAATGGATGGAATTGCAGTAGTTATAAATCCTGCTAACCCGGTAGAATCTTTAACCTTAGATGAAAT
>DATGCJ010000008.1:0-2197 GCA_035312025.1 Halanaerobiales bacterium
CTGGTTGAATGAAGGGATTTCACTATATGAAGCAAAACAGATCAACCCCAAGCAGATCAAAAAGTTAATTAAGGCGGACCGGGTTCCGACCATAACCCAATTGGAACGTAATTTTTATGAAAACTTTGGTTATACAATTTCAGGTACGATTGTTCAATATATAATAGATGCCTATGATTACGAGAAGTTGATTAAATTTATTAAATCTCCTACCGATTATGAAAAAATATTTGGTTTAACAAAGAAAGGATTTTTTACTAATTGGAAAGGATATTTATACAATAAATATCAATAAACTATATCCTGATATTTTAGAAAAATTAGAAGACATTTAAATGCCGAGTTAAAAAAGAATATTGAGCATAGAAATAGGGAAAATCGAATGGTCTACATTTGATTTTCCCTATAATTATTTTTCATGAGCTTTTTATTTTGATACATGTTTTGATCGGCCTGTCTAAAAACATTTTCAATATCCTGATTGGGCGATGATTTAATAGCATAGCCAAAGGCTATACTCATCTTCTCACCTTTGATTTCCACATTTT
Source organism: Halanaerobiales bacterium (assembly GCA_035312025.1). Lineage (GTDB taxonomy): Bacteria > Bacillota > Halanaerobiia > Halanaerobiales > M55B127 > M55B127. The sequence continues at coordinate 549 of DATGCJ010000008.1, forward strand.
CAACTGCACTTTTTAATCTCTCCAAAAGTTTTTCCGTTAAGTTCTCATCTGTATTGGGTAAAAGTATTACAAATTCATCTCCACCCCAGCGGGCAATAATATCTTCCTGGCGGGAGTTTCTTTTTAAAATTTGGGCATAGGTTTTTAAAAACTTATCACCTATTTTATGACCATAGCTGTCATTGATATATTTTAAGTCATTGAAGTCCGTGATAATAATACTGATCGGTAACTTACGGGAAGTATCCAACCTATTAATTTCCTCATTGAAAAAGTTTCTATTATAAAGGCCGGTCAGCTGATCGTGAAAAGACATATAACGGATCTGCTGTTGTGTAAAGTATCTAGTGATTGCGATTCCCAAGTTTTGCGTGATCTTATTCAATAATTCTACAACCCTATCATTAAAAGCATCTTCCCGGTAAGAAGTTATTACCATCACCCCGTATAAATTATTATCATAACTAATCGGAAGGGCAATTAAGGAATTATGTATCTTATTGTCTGTTCTATCAAAAATATTTAGGACTGATTGGGGATTATTATCTTTGATAATCCTTCTTCTTTTAATGGCTTCAACTACCGCATTATCATCTTTATTTAAATCCAGCTTTTCCTTTTTTAAAAAGTCACTCGAGATACCCACAGAAGATCTGATCTTTATTTCAGAACTTTCTTCCAGATATTCCCCTATAAAGGCCATCTGGTAGTCCTCTTTTTTAATTAAAATATTGACTATCTTTTCAAAAAGAGTGTTTAATTCCAAATTAACATTGATAGTTTCGTGGATATTTTTAACGATACTTAAGATCTGGTTTAGTTCGTTTAACTTCTTATTGGACTGGGTCAGCTTATAAAAAATTGTATTGTAAGGTTCCTTAAGTCCGCTTAAAACAGCTGAACGGTAAATAAAGTAAAATGATAAAAGCCTTGTTATGTGCCCGAAGACATTGGAAAAATCATAGGTAGCAGCCGGTAGCATAAAGAAAAGTTCGGAAATGATAAAAAAGATTATGGCTGAGGCCATATTATTATAATGAAAGTCACTAAAGGTTAGTTTTCTTCTAGTTAAGACAATCAAAGTGATGCCTAGTATGGCAATTATTAGATAGGTATTTTGAATTTGATAACCTCGTACATTAATGACTGGTAAGTAGCTGAATACAGGAATTTCCCAATAAATAATTGCACTTAAAAAGAGGATAGTATAGATAGAAAAAGTAGTAATTAACCATTTAATATTTAGCTTTTTATTAGTAAAGAAAAAAGAAACTAATAAAGCTAAGGCCTGAGTAAGCCTTCCTAAATACCAGATCTGAGCTGTATTTTCGCCCGTCAAAATAGGTAAAACTTCGATTCCAAGGTAGGAGAGGGTATGGATAAATTCAAAAAGACCGACAAACCCAAAAGCCATCCCCAGGAATATATAATAGTTATTAGACACGATCTGGTGGGTATTGAGTACTATAATAAAGATGATAAAACAGATGACTATACTATAAATAGTGATTACAATATGGAATAAATTAAAGTTATAGAAACTCAATACTGAGCATAATAGTATTAGGGCTAATATCATAAAAAATTGTTGTCTGTTTTTAAGTAGTTTATTCTTCATTTTAAACCTCCGTGTTTAATAATTCTATATA
>DATGCJ010000009.1:0-38954 GCA_035312025.1 Halanaerobiales bacterium
AGTGTAGGTAGTGCTTATGCAATTCATATTGTGGCCAGGTATTATGAAGGAATAGAAGAAGGATATGAAAAAGATAGAGCGGTTAAACTGTCAATAAAAAATGTGGGTATTGCCGTGATTATGGCCGGTGGTACTACAATGATTGGTTTTGCTTCTCTTTTCTTCTCTGATTTAGTAATTATTCAGGATTTTGCCCTGGGCACCACAATTGGAGTAGGAATTGCTCTCTTAGTATCAATAATATTTATTCCGGCAGTGCTGATAAATCTGAAAGTAACTAAAAAAAGCAGAAACGGGAAAGAGTTAAAAATTACACAAAATATCTTCAAAGGAATTGAAAGTTTAGTTTTTAAATATAGGAAACCCCTCTTAGTTTTTGTGACAATAATAATAGTTGGTTCAATTATAGTAATACCCAGTATCAAGACTGAATCGAATTATATTACTTATTTTAAGAAGGGTTCTACTACCCGGGTTTCTACCAATTTAGTTGATGAAAGATTTGGCGGCAGCCAACCGGTAGAAGTAGTAATTGAAGGTAATATTAAAAATCCAGAATTATTAAAAAGTATGAGAGATTTTCAAGAAGAAGCTGTTAAGTTATCCTATATCAACAATGCCCAATCAATGGTAAATGTATTTAGGGAAGAAAATATGGCCTTAAATAATATTAGGGAAATTCCTAGCAGTCAAAATCAGATTGCTCAGTATTTACTTTTATTAGAGATGTCAGATAAAGAACTAATCAGTAACTATTTAACCTTTGATTATCAGAAAAATCGAATTCAAATGACAATGGAAATGGTTAGTTCTACTAAGCAAAAAGAAGTTTTAAATGAATTAGAAAAATTAACAAATAAATATTTTGGTGAAAAATTTAAGGCTGAAATAACAGGAACTCCCAGTTTATCTATAGAGATAAATAACAGGATTATTAGTGGACAGATAAAAAGTTTAATCTCTGCAGTACTGTTTACCTTTGTCATAACATCACTCTTGTTAAAATCAATTAAAAGAGGATTTTTTACAACCTTACCGATTGCATTTACGGTTTTAGTTAACTTTGGTTTAATGGGAATGCTGAATATTAAATTAGATATAGCTACTGCTATGATAGCTAGTATAGCCGTTGGTATTGGGGTAGATTACAGTATTCACATTTTCACCCGTTTTATAGAAGAAAATGAAGATTTGGATAGCTCCATTGAGGCTCTTAAAACTTCCATCCAAACGGTGGGTAGAGCCAATCTTTATAATGCTTCAGCTGTTATAGTTGGATTTATCGTTATCCTATTATCTTCGTTTCCACCCTTAGTTAGATTTGGAGGGTTGACAGCTTTTACAATGGTAGTATCATTCTTTGGTGCTCTAGTATTATTACCAGTTCTTATACTTTCAGCCTATAAAATTTCAGGTGATAAAGATCTATTAGACAATAATTGATATGAGGAGGAGATAGCGATGAATAAAAGATTATCGATAATTCTTTCAGTAATAGTAGTTGGGTCATTGGTCTTAACTTCACCAGTAGTATTAGCTGTAACCGGAGAAGAAATTTTAGATGAAGTTGATAAAACCCTGGATTCGCAAACCCGCAGATCAGAAATCAAGATGACAATCGTTAATGAGAACGGTCAGAAAAGGGAACGCGCTGTGGAAATAATCAGCAAGGGAGATAACAAAGGTTTTGTTGAATTTCTATCTCCCGCAGATGTGGAAGGAACCAGCTTTTTGACCCTGACCGAAGACGGTCAGGAGAACATGTGGCTTTATCTGCCTGCGATTGGGAATGTTAGAAAGATCGCTTCTCATATGAGGAGTGGTAGTTTTGTAGGAACTGATTTCAGTTATAATGATATCAGTATGGTAGGGGGTAGTGATTATAAAAGTGAATATAACTCTACATTAAAAGAAGAAGTTGAGTATGATAATAGAACATGTTATCTGTTAGAATCTACACCTACCAAAGAAGATATCCAGTATTCTAAAATGAAAATGTGGGTAAATAAAGCAAACTATATGCCCCTTAAAATAGAATTTTATGACAGTGAGGGAGAATTATTGAAAGTGATGACAAATGAAGATATTAAAGAAATAGATGGTCATCTAACTCCTCAAAAAATAACAATGAAAAATGTTCAAGCAGGTACTCAGACCATATTAAAATTGAGTAATGTGGAGTATAATATTGAAATACCGGACAAAATATTTACCACGAGATATATGCAGCAGTAATTAAACTTAAAAACAAGAAGGAGGGTTGCTATTAATGTTCAAAAAGATAGCTGTACTTTTTGTGATATCCCTGTTTTTAGTTACTTCATCTGCCATAGCCCTAACAGAAAGCTTGGGGGGCAAATTAGAACAGGATATTATATATAATAATGCAGGAGAAGAATGGCAGGGAAAGAGCCTAATAGAATTGGAATTAGATAAGTCCTTTGGTTTTGATAAAAAACTTTATATTAATTCTGAAATTTATACTAATTACTTAAATGAAAAATTTACTGATTTAAAAATAGATTTTAATGAGGCATATTTTGACCTATACCTTAAAAATTCAGACTTAACAATCGGCAAGCAAATGATTAACTGGGGTTCAGCCTATGAAATTAATCCCAGTTCTATGACAAATCCTTATGACCTAACAGCCTTAAATCCGACTGAAGAAAAGTTGGGAGTACCAGCTATTAGAAATACTTACTATTTCAACAACAGAACTTCTCTAACTGGGGTAGTTATAACAGACTTTGTGAAAAGTCCTGTTCCAGCCAGCCTTAAGGAGAATATGATAAAAGGGATAAAAGCTGACTTTGCAGAACAGCTAACAAAACAAGGAGTTACTAATCCCAATCTGATATTAAATAACAATTTAGAAGTTGTTGAATCTGAACCTGAGATTGATGAAATAGGCGAATTAGAATATGCTGTTAACTTAATGAAAAGAAATGTAAGAGGTTTTGACCTCTCAGCCAGTTACTTTAATGGTTATGAAGATATTCCATCCATAACTTCTGATTTAGATAATGTTAAACAAGATTTAAAACAGATTGTGGGAGAATATCAAAGAAATAATTATTCAGATACTACAACAGCTTTGGATATTGACTATAAAAGAACACAGGGAATAGGATTAAATGCAATTGGATCAATCTCTAGTGTGGGAGTTTGGTCAGAACTAAATTATCAAATTAATGAAGATGATGAGAAAACAATAGATCTTATATTAGGTGGAGATTATACCTTTGATAATAAGCTTTACACTGTAGCACAATTTATTCATAGAGGATATAGTGATCATCAAATTCCCAGAGAAAGCATGAACTACCTCCTCTTACATGGAGATAAGCCATTTAAGCAGATTCATACCATTAAGGCAAATCTTATATATGACCTGGGATTAGGAAATTACATGTTCAATCCAGAAATGACATTTTCACTCAGTAATAATATTAATTTAGATTTAGGAACAGTGATTACTGGTGAAAAAGAAGGTACTGATGGATACGCCCTCTTTAACATGATGAGTGGAGAAAGAACTTATTTTGAGCTAACTTATAATTTCTAAATTATGAAAATATCGAGCAGGAGAGATGTTGATTTATTCTCTCCTGTATTTTTATTTTATTTACCTCTTTTAAAATGATACAATAAAAAACAGATAATAATTCGTAATATAAAATATATAAAGGTGGGAGAAATTAATGGATAGACCCAACTGGGATCAATATTTCATGGAAATGGCGGAATTAGCTTCTAAGAGATCAACCTGTTTAAGAAGAAAAGTGGGAGCGGTATTGGTGAAAGATAGAAGAATACTGGCTACAGGCTATAATGGAGCTCCCAAGAAATTACCCCACTGCGAAGAAACGGGCTGTTTAAGAGAGCAAAAAAATGTACCAAGTGGACAGCGCCATGAAATATGTAGGGGTATTCATGCTGAACAGAATCTAATCGCTCAATCGGCTGTTCATGGGGTTAAGACAGAGGGGGCGACTGTATATTGCACTAATCAACCCTGTAGTATATGTACTAAACTTTTAATCAATGCCGGTATTAAAAAGATATATTATAAGAACCCATATAATGATGAGTTTACTAAAAAGCTACTTGATCAGTCTGAAATAGAATATAAGGTTATAAAATAAATTCAAAATTGTAATATACTTTCGTGCAGCCATCTTATTTTTATGTTATCATAACAGTTGGAATCAAATCGGAATAATAAAAAGATATTAATAAGGGGTTGAATAATTGATGAACGTAAAAGTTGACTTAATGGAAAATTTGAAGTTTAATGCTCAAGGTGAATCAGGTCATGATATGCCGATGGATGCTTCGGAAAGTGCAGGTGGAGATGACAGTGCTGCTAGACCGATGGAGATGCTGTTAGCAGGTCTCGGAGGCTGTACTAGCATTGATGTAGTACTTATCTTGAATAAGATGAAAGCGGAAATTGAAGATTTTAATGTTGATATAGAAGCTGAGAGGGAAGATGAACATCCAAAAAGGTTTAAAAAGATTCATTTAAATTATTATATTAAAGGTAAGAACTTAGATAAGAAAAAAGTTGAAAAGGCAATAAATTTATCTGAAAATAAATATTGTTCCGCTTCTGCTTCATTAAATGCAGAAATTACTTCGTCATATGAAATTGAGAATATTGAATAATAATTTTTCATAATCGCGGATATCTATTTGTGGTTTTCTAAAAATAATTAACACATAAAATTAAATAATAATTAATAAATGGGAGACAGGCCGGTTTTGGGTCTGTCTTTTTTTAAATTAATTTTAAAAAATTTCTTGTATAGGAAGGATATTATTAAATATTATTGAATATATATAATCAGAATTAAATAAAATTTAATATACATACTTTTAATATTAAATACTGTTTAATAAAAATAAGGAGGAAAAAAATGATTGATTTAGAGATTAATGAAGACCAACTTAAAAGAACAGTTCAAAGGGCGAGAGAGAAAAATATTATCATGCCCACCTTTGAACAGATGAAAAATCCAGAATTAATACCGGATGAAATCAAGGAAAAACTAAAGGATATTGGATTATGGGATATCAATTCTTATAACCTATTTCGTATCACCTGGAAAAACGAGCCGAAAAAAGAAGGCGGACTATACGATGGTGTTAACTATTTAGAACTACCTTCTAAACTAACGGGAGTCGATGCCAGAATAATCGGAGTCGTAGGAAAATGGTTTCCGACCGGTGCCCATAAGGTAGGAGCTACTTATGGATGTCTGGCACCCAGATTAATTACCGGTCAGTTTGATCCTACTTATCATAAGGCAATTTGGCCTTCGACCGGCAATTACTGCCGCGGGGGAGCCTATAACTCAGAACTATTAGCCTGTGATTCGATAGCTATCTTACCGGAAGAGATGAGCCAGGAAAGATTTGAATGGTTATCCAATGTAGCCGGTGAGGTAATTGCCACACCCGGCAGTGAAAGTAATGTAAAAGAGATCTTTGATAAGACCTGGGAACTTAAGGCAGAACGAGATAATGTGGTAGCCTTTAACCAGTTTGAAGAGTTTGGCAACCACCTCTGGCATTATGAAGTAACCGGTAGTGCCCTGGAAGAAGTATTAGAAAAAGAGATGGGTGAAGATGAAAATTACCGGGGTGTAACCTTAACCTCGGGTTCCGCCGGTACTTTAGGCTGCGGCGATTATCTAAAAGAGAAGTATCCAACCAGTAAGATTGCTGTCGGGGAAGCCCTACAGTGTCCTACTCTTTTAAACAATGGTTTTGGTGCTCATAGAATTGAGGGTATTGGAGATAAGCATGTACCCTGGATCCATAATGTGAAAAATACTGATATGGTAATTGCGGTTGATGATGAAGATACGATGAGCCTTGTCAGGTTATTTAATGAGCCGGCCGGTCATCAGTACTTAAGAGAAGAATTAGGTTTAGAGCAGGACTTTATTGATAAATTAAAGTTAATGGGGATTTCCTGTATAGCCAATATGATTATGGCTATTAAATTTGCCAAGTATTATGAATTGGGAGAAGATGATATAGTACTGACCGTATTTACTGATTCCATGGAACTTTATCAATCCAGGTTAAAAGAGATGGAAGAGGAGTTTGGTGAATATACCAAGACCGATGCAGCAGTAGATTATAATGCTCACTTGAGCCGATTATCAACAGATTACCTAGAAGAGTTAACTTATGAAAGCAGAAAAAGAATCCATAACTTGAAATACTATACCTGGATAGAACAGCAGGGTAGAGAATTAGAAGAATTAAATGCACAGTGGTATGACTATGAAAACTACTGGGGCGAGATCCATAACATGACTCCTAAGATCGATGAACTGATTAAAGAGTTTAATGAAAGAGTCGGATTATTAGAAGAACTTTAAATTATCTCTAAGAAGGTGTAAAGATGAAATATGTAAAAAATTTAAAATGTACTAACTGTGGTGAAACTTATGAGGCAGTACCAGATAGGTATTTATGTGATAAATGCGGCGATAAAGGCATCTTAGATGTACAGTATAAATATGAAGAGATAAAAAAAGATTGGAACAAGGAAAAGTTAGCTAATAATAGTGAGAGTTCAATTTGGAGGTATTTGCCGCTTTTACCGATAGAGGAAGATACGAAAAGACCTAACTTGAGAATAGGTAATACTCCTATCTATAACTCAAAAGAGATGGGTAAAAAACTGGGTCTAAATAATCTCATTATTAAAGATGATGGATTAAATCCGACTGGATCATTAAAAGATAGGGCTTCAGCCATGGCAGCTGTAAAGGCCAGAGAAGCAGGTGCTAAAACTGTGGCCTGTTCTTCTACAGGTAATGCAGCGTCTTCTTTAGCAGGTAATATTGCCTCTATGGAAGATGAAATGAATGCCATTATCTTTGTACCAGAGAGAGCTCCTTCCGGCAAAGTTGCCCAACTTTTAGTCTATGGAGCTGAAGTTGTATCAGTACAGGATTCCTATGAGGCGGCCTATTACCTTTCTGATGAAGCCATTAAAAAATGGGGCTGGTATAACAGAAATGCAGCCATTAATCCCTATTTAGTAGAAGGGAAAAAGACCTCAGTATTAGAGATGGCCGAACAGCTTAACTGGGAGATGCCGGACTGGGTCGTATTTTCTGTAGGTGATGGCTGTACAATTGCCGGTGCCTATAAAGGACTTTATGATTTGAAACAGATTGGTTTTATCGATAGAATTCCTAGATTATTGGGAGTTCAAGCTGCCGGTTGTGCTCCGATCACTAAAGCTTTTAGAACCGGTAAAGATCTTGTAGTAACAGATGAAAACACGATTGCAGACAGTATTGCGGTGGGTAGTCCCAGAAATTACAGGAAAGCCTTAAATGCTGTAAAGAACTCAAAGGGTGAATATATTAATGTATCTGATGAAGAGATACTTAATATGATTAAATTATTGGGTAGTACCACCGGGATCTTTGGTGAACCAGCCGGAGTAGCAGGATTGGCCGGGATTAAAAATGCTGTCAAAGAAGGAATAATCGGTAAAGAAGAGTCAGTAGCCGTAGTCATTACAGGTAACGGTTTAAAAGACATAGATAATGCCCGTAAAGCAGCTGGTGAATTGATTGAAATAGAAGCAGATATAGATAAATTGGCAGAAATATTTGATAAAAAGGGGGTAATCTAATGGTTGAAGCCAATATGAAGATGGGTGAAAAGATCCGTAATATAAGAAAGTCCCAGAGCCTTAGCCTATCGGAGTTAGCAGATAAAATTGGTAAAACCTCCAGTTATTTAAGTCAGGTAGAGAGAGGTCTGGCTGAACCCTCAATTACTGCTTTAAGAGAAATATCTAAAGCGCTTAATATACCTATATTTTACTTTTTAATCGAAGATCAAAAGCATAATGCTGTAGTTAGAAAGGAAGATAGAAAGGTACTTAGATTTCCTGGTTCACATTTAACATTTGAACTGATTTCACCTGATTTGGAACACGATATCGAGATGATCGAAGCGAAGCTAGAACCGGGTGCCAGTACCCTGGATAAACCATTATCTCATAATGGGGAAGAAGTAAGTATTGTAATCCAGGGGAAGATGGAAATCACGATTGGTAGTGAGAGATATGAGTTAGATGAAGGGGACAGTATTTATTATAATGCAAATTTACCTCATAAAATAACCAGTATTGGTAAAGAAGAGCTAATATTTATTTCAGCAATAACACCACCTAACTTTTAATCAACAAATATCAACAATGGAGGTTAAACAAATATGAAAGAGTTTTCAGAAATTTTAAAACAGGCTGAAAAATATCGTCCTGAAATTTCGAAGTTCTTAAGGGATATGATTGCAATTCCGAGTGAAAGCTGTCAGGAAAAAGAAGTTATCTTAAGAATCAAGGAAGAGATGGAAAAAGTTGGTTTTGACAAAGTTGAAATTGACGATATGGGTAATGTGCTGGGCTACATCGGTCATGGTGATCATTTAATTGCGATGGATGCCCATATAGATACCGTCGGCTTAGGAGATAAAGAACTTTGGGATTTTGATCCCTTAGAAGGTTATGAAGATAAGGAAGTAATTGGAGGTAGAGGTGCCAGTGACCAGGAAGGCGGTATGGCTTCTATGGTTTATGCTGGTAAGATTATTAAAGACCTAGACCTAGAAGATGATTATACCTTAGTTGTTACCGGTACAGTCCAGGAAGAGGACTGTGACGGCCTCTGCTGGCATTATATGATCGAAGAAGAAAATATCAGACCTGAATTTGTTGTTATTACTGAACCTTCTTCCTGTAATATTTATAGGGGTCACCGCGGTAGAATGGAAATTAAGGTAACTACCCATGGTGTTAGCTGTCACGGCTCAGCACCCAGCCGCGGAGATAATGCGATCTATAAGATGGCACCTATCATTAATGAACTGAAGGCTTTAAATGAGAATCTTAAATATGATGAATTTTTAGGTAAAGGGACCTTAACTGTATCTGAAATATTCTTCAGCTCACCTTCTAGATGTGCTGTAGCAGACGGCTGTTCTATTTCTATCGATAGAAGACTGACAGCCGGTGAGAGTTGGGAGTTTGCCCTTCAACAGATACGAAATCTTCCTTCCGTTAAGGAAGCTAATGCAGACGTAGAGATGTATGAATATGAAAGACCTTCTTATACCGGTCTTAGTTATCCCATTGAATCGTACTTTCCTACCTGGGTTATTGAAGAAGATCACCCGGTCTGCAGTAGTCTGGTAGATTCTTATCAAAAATTATTTGATGATGAACCCTTAGTTGACAAGTGGACCTTTTCCACCAACGGGGTTTCAATAATGGGAAGACATGGAATTCCCTGTATAGGTTTTGGACCTGGACATGAAGATCAAGCACATGCTCCTAATGAAAAAACCTGGAAAGATGAACTAGTAAAAGCAGCCGCCTTTTATGCATTGATTCCAACAGTTTATGTAAATGACTATGCTGACAAAATGCCTGAAGTAACCAAAAATATTGTTGAATAATTTCAAGGAGGAATAAAAAAGATGAAAACTGAGTTTAGAGGTAAGGACTTTATAACTTTACAGGACTGGTCAAAAGAGGAACTAGATACCTTATTAGAAGTTTCTTTTGATCTTAAGAAAAAATTTGCGATGGGTCTTGATACACCTTATTTAAATAACAAAACTGCTATGTTAATGTTCTTTGAACAGTCAACCAGGACTAGAAACTCAATGGAAGCAGGTTTAGCTCAACTGGGAGGGCATGCAAACTTTTTAGATACTTCCACCATGCAGGTATCTCACGGTGAAGTTGCTAAAGATACAGCCGTAATATTAGGTAGGTTTGGTCATATGATAGCCTGTCGTAACTGTGAGTGGGGTATTGGTAATGATTATTTAACAAGTTTAGCCAAGTGGGCGCCTGTACCTGTATTAAGTCTTCAGGATGATTTATACCATCCAATGCAGGGTATTGCGGACCTAATGACCATCATGGAAAAAAGAGAAAATACTAGAAATCTAAAAGTTTCTATCATTTGGGCTTATGCAACCAGTCATAAGAAACCGATTTCAGTACCTGTTACACAGTCACTTCTTTTCCCAAGATTCGGGATGGATGTTACTTTAGCCTATCCAGAAGGATATGAGCTGCCTGATTGGGTAATTGAACAGTCCAGAGCTAATGCTGAGAAACACGGTGGTTCCTTTAAGATTACTCATGATATGGAAGTAGCTTATACAGATGCTGATGTTGTTATTCCTAAAAACTGGGGCAGCTGGGCTACAAGTCAAAGTGATGATGTAATAGATGAAAACTTAGAAAGTAATAAAGAATGGAAATGTACCGAAGAGATGATGGCAATGGCAGATGAAGACGTCATGTACATGCACGCTTTACCTGCTGATAGGGGTAATGAAGTTGAGGATTCAGTAATAGATGGTCCACAATCCATAGTGTATGATGAAGCAGAAAACAGACTTCACACTGCAAAAGCTGTTATGACCCTAACAATGGGCGGTAAGTAATTATATAATTTAAATAACAACTACCTCACCCAAATCATAGAAAAATTTTGGGTGAGGTTCCTATAAAGCTTTGTTGATTAGTCCAAGGCTTAATTGACTACGATACCCTAGAATAGGTAAATACTTTGGAGTGCTCCACAAGCTCTCCACTCTACGTTCAATAATTAAACACCTTTGCAGGGTTAAAGAAGTGTTGCTGACATAGAAAACCTAGGGATATCATTGGCGATGTAGACTGACAGCTTGGTGGTTTACCATCATTGCTTATTCCCTTACATTAAAGGATTTGTAATATTGGTATAGGCTAAAAACTGATAGGGAGACTGGTTGAAATATAAAACTATTATTGTAAACGGGAAATAGGGATAGAGCAGAAAGGTAAGAAAGTGAGAAAGTTGCTAAATTATGTATATGTCATCGCTAAAGTCGACAGGCCCCTGATAAACACCAAAAAATTCGGGATAATAAGGCCTTTTCTTGATGAAGATAAGGCTGTATCTTTAAAGACCAAGCCTTTTACTATACAGTTTAGCTATGAGACCGGCCACCATATAAAGGATATTACGGTGGGGGTTGATGCAGGCTATCAGAATATCGGGTATTTGCTGTAACCACAAAAGCCGAGTTTTTAGTGCCGAGATTGAGTTTTTAAAGAAGATAACAAAGCTTTTAGAGGAAATAAGGAAAACCGCAGTAAACGTAGGAGTGGGTTCAGACATAGAGAAAAAGGGTTCAATAATCGAAAAGTATCCAAGTCTGAAGGTTGGCTTGCATTATCGGTTAAGCACAAGGCTTTTTTATTTAGAGGTCAAGACCGTCGCACTGATCTTTTACTAAATCAAAAATTTGGAAGGGGTTTTCTGAGACATTATTAGTTTAAAAAGTTTAAAAGAATATATAAAAAGCATAATTTTTAAAATTGTCAAAATTGTAATAAAATTAATATTTTTATTTAATCTGCTGGAATTTAGAAACACAGTAGTTTTCTCTGTTTTTTCTTCAATTTCTTAAATTTTTAAAAATATTAAAAATAAAAAGGGAGAATTAATATGAGTGAAAATGTAAATAAAAGGGAAGAAACTGAAGCTTATTATAAATTAGAAGATAGACCACCTACGGGTGAGACGATCTTATTAGGTTTCCAGCATATGTTAGCCATGTTTGTAGGTATAATTACACCACCTTTAATTATTGCAGGAGCGGCCGGCTTAAATGCAGCCGAGTCAGCTTTTTTCGTTAATATGGCCCTGATCATTTCAGGAGTTGCTTCTTACATACAGTGTCATAAATTTGGACCGGTTGGATCTGGTTTACTGGGAGTGCATGGAACTAGCTTTACCTTTGTTCCGATGGCTATCTCAGCAGTTAATTCGGGCGGTTTAGCACTTGTCTTAGGAATGGCTTTAGCAGCTTCTCCCGTGGAAATGATAATCAGTAGGTTTATTAAACAGACTAAAAAATTTTTTCCTCCTGTGGTTACAGGTGTTGTTGTTATGCTAATCGGACTGGGACTGATGGAAACCGGAATGACTAACTTTGGCGGGGGTGCTGGAGCAGAAGACTTTGGTAGTGTGCAGAATCTTTTACTCGGTTCTTTCGTCTTGTTAATTATTGTATTTGCCAATAGATTTGGTAAAGGTTTGGTAAAAGTTGGGGCTGTTGCAATCGGGCTGGTAGTAGGCTATCTGGTATCAATACCTTTAGGGATGGTTGATTTCCAACCTGTGGCTGAGGCCGGTTGGTTTACAGTACCTATACCATTTAAATTTGGTATGTCCTTTAGATGGTCCCACTATTTACCCTGGATTCTAGCCTATGTCATTACTTCCATTGAATCGATAGGTGACCTAACAGCGATTTCGGAAGTTTCTGGTGAACCGGTCGAGGGAGATCTTTACCGGGAAAGGATCAGTGGAGGTATTCTGGCTGATGGAATTGGTTCTGCCCTAGCAGCCGTATTCAATACTATGCCCAATACAACGTTTAGTCAAAATGTCGGAGTTATCCAGATGACAAAAGTGGGCAGTAGGGTTGTAGGCTATGCTGTAGCTGGTATCCTTGTTATATTAGGACTTTTACCTAAAATAGGTGCTTTAATCAGTGTAATGCCCAATGCGGTATTGGGGGGAGCTACTATCGCTTTATTTGGTATGGTTGCTACCTCTGGGATGAAGATAGTGGTAAGAGGCGGATTAACCGACCGCAAGATATTTATCCTTTCGGTCGCACTCAGTATCGGTTTAGGCGTAACCTTTAGGCCGGATATTGTTGCAAAACTGCCTGATATTCTATCAACTATTTTATCATCCGGCATTACAATAGGAGCAGTAAGCGCTATCCTTTTGAACTTACTATTACCTAGAAAAGAAGAACCAGTTGAATGCTAATTAATATTGGTTTTAATTAAAAATCTTATATATTCTGTGATATAATAAGTTTAAGATATATGACTAAACTTATGAATTAACTAATATTTAATAGTTAAAAATTAAAACAGGAAATAACGAGGTTCTGTTTAAGATTAAAAAGTGGAGGTGTTTTAATGGAGTTTAAACATGTAAACAAATCGGAGAAAAGAGTAGATGTTTACGAGAAAGTAACCGGTAAAGCAAAGTATGGAGCTGACATGAGATTCCCAGACATGCTTTACGGTAAAGTTTTACGTACTGAATATCCCTATGCGGAAATAAAAAACATAGATACTAGTAAAGCTGAAGAGATGCCGGGTGTAGTAGCAGTTATCACGGCAGCTGACATTCCCAACAATGAATTTGGGGTAATTATTGAAAACCAGCAGGTATTAGCAAAAGAGAAAGCATTATATATCGGAGACGGGATTGCAGTAGTAGCAGCCGAGACAGCCAAACAGGCTGCTAAAGCGGCAGAAAAAATCGAAGTAGAATATGAAGAGTTAGAAGGTATTTATGACCCCTTGAAGTCAAGGGAAGAAGATGCCCAATTAGTACATGAAGAATTAGAAGATAATCAGGTTATCCATCACCCTTTAAGAAAAGGTGATATTAAAGAAGGTTTCGAAAAATCAGATGTAATTATAGAGAGGGAGTATGATACCCCCTTTATTGAACAGTCATATATCGAACCGGAAGCTGTAATTGCAGTTCCCTATCAGGAAAATTCAACTGTAACCGTTTATGGTTCAGTCCAAAACCCTTTTGCTACTCAGAATGCAGTAGCTACAGTTCTAAAAGAAGATTTAAATAAAGTGAGGATTGTGCAAAACCACATGGGTGGTTCCTTTGGCGGCAAGGATGAGGTAGTTTCATCCATGGCTGCTCGTGCTTCAGTTCTTGCTTTAAAGACAGAAAGACCAATAAAGCTTGTCAATACTAGAGATGAATCAATTAAAGAAAGCTATAAAAGACATCCCTATCACATGAAGTACAAGATAGGTGCAACTAAAGATGGTAAGATTCAGGCCATGGAAATTGAAGCTGTTGCAGACAGCGGTGCTTATGCCTGTCAGACCCCCTTCGTTACCTGGAGATCTGTTGTACAGGCGACAGGGCCTTATGAAGTGGATAATGTTAAAACAGATACGTACGGATACTATACAAATAATGTGTATACAGGGGCCATGCGGGGTTATGGTTCACCACAGGTAATATTTGCGCAGGAATCCTTAATGGATGAACTGGCAGAAGAATTAGAGATGGACCCGGTTGAATTAAGGATGAAAAATATCTATCATAATAACTCATTTACTGCCAGTGGACAAAAACTTGATAACCACGAAGTGAGCTTAGAAGAAGTACTCACTAAAGCAGTAGAGAAAAGTAACTTTATTGAAAAATATAAAGAGTATAGTAAAGAACAACCGGGAGATAAGAAAAAAGGTATCGGACTATCGATCAGTTTCAGGGGCTGCAGCCTCGGTGCGGAAGCGATCGATGCGGCCGGTATAATTTTATCACTAAAAAAAGACGGCAGTGTCAGCCTTTATTCCGGACTGGCTGAAAACGGTCAGGGCCTTAAGACAGTTTACTGTCAGATGGCGGCGGAAGCCTTAGGCTTAGATACTGAAAAGATAAACTTCATGCAGGTTGATACCTTAATTTCCCCGGACAGTGGTTCTACTGTTGCTTCACGTGCAACCTTAATCGGTGGAAATGCTGTTAAAAAAGCAGCTGATAACTTGATAGATAAGATCAAAGAATATATCTCAGATAAATATGATCAGGCCAAGGAAGATATATATCTTAAAGATGGTTCTATTTACGGTGAAAAAGATGTAGAAATCATGACAGTCAATGAGATGGCAGCTAAAGCTGCTATGGAAGGAGTTTATCTAACCACATACGGCTGGTATGTATCTCCCGATATTTCCTGGGATGAAGAGACCGGTCACGGAAGGCCTTATTTCACCTATGTCTACGGCTGTCAGGTGGCTGAAGTTGAAGTAGATACGGCCACCGGTGAAATCGATGTCCTTAATATGACAGCTGCCCATGATGTAGGTCGGGCAATTAACCCCGCCAATGTAAAGGGACAGATCTACGGGGGAGTATCTATGGGTCTAGGTTATGGGGTCATGGAAGAAATCGAAACCGATGAAGGATATATTGAAAATACTAATTTTGATGAATATATGATTCCAACCGTTAAGGATATGCCGGATATAGATCCGATTATTGTAGAAAATCCCGATCCAAACGGACCTTTTGGTGCTAAATCGATTGGGGAACCCACTTTAGAATTAGGAGCAGCAGCCATAGCCAATGCAGTAGCAAATGCAACCAAAAAGAGGATCAGATCATTACCTCTTAACCTCGAAAGAATTATCGTAGGTAAGGACTTACACAAAGGGGTTGATCACAAATGATAGAATTTGAAGCTTTAAAAGCCAATAGTTTAGAAGAAGCCTTAGATATCCTGGCTGAAAAGAAAAAGGAAGTAAGAATGGTAGCCGGTGGGACTGATATGTTAGTTCAGATTCACCACGAAAGTGATGATTTAAAAGGTATGGAATACCTCTTAGATATCAGTTCGATACCGGGCTTAGATCTAATAGAAGATAACAATGAATACCTGAAAATAGGTGCTTTATGTACCCACAGTGAAATAATGGACTCTGTCTTAGTAAATGAGAAGTTCCCTATTCTAAAGAAGGCAGCGGAAGTCATCGGTTCAACCCAGATTAGAAATAGGGGTACAGTGGGCGGCAATATCAATAATGCTTCCCCAGCAGCCGATTTAGTTACTGCCCTGATTGCCTTAGATGCCTCTGTCGTGCTTCATTCCAAACACGGTAAGCGCGAGCTTTCCCTAAGTGAATTTATCACCGGTCCTTATATGACCGATCGGTATGAAGACGAAATACTAACGGAAGTCAAGGTCCCCTATATCCAGGGCGAATACTTTGATTGTTATCAGAAGGTTAAAAGGCGTCAGGCGGTAGCGATTGCCAGAATCAACTTAGCTGTCATAACCAAGTTGAAGGATAATAAGTTTGATGATATAAGAATTGCCTTTGGTTCAGCTACCCCGACAGCTATGAGATTTAGAGAGATCGAAGCAGAATTAGAAGGTAGTGACCTTAATAAGATAGATTATGATAAGTTAGCGGATGAAACAGGACAGGCCATGGTAAATATCACGGGCGAGAGATGGTCTACCCCCTATAAGAGGCCTGTTGTGGGTAATCTATTAAAGAGAGCCCTCCAGTCAATAGTTAAGGAGGTGCAGTAGTAATGGAAGAAGTAAATGTTACTTTAACGGTTAATGGTAAAGAACATGACTTAAATGTGGCAGCTGATGAAAGACTGCTCGATACCTTAAGGGACAGGTTGCATCTGACAGGAGTAAAAGAAGGCTGCAGTATCGGAGAATGTGGAGCCTGTACGGTAATCTTAGATGGTAAAGCCGTAAACTCCTGTATGGTCTATACCTTTCAGATAGATGGCAGTGAGGTCTTAACTGTAGAGGGTTTAGAAACAAACGGTAAACTTGATCCCCTCCAGGAGGCCTTTATTGACCATCAGGCAGTCCAGTGTGGTTTCTGTACACCAGGGATGCTGATGTCAGCGAAAGCCTTACTAAAAGAAAATCCCGATCCAGATCGTGAGGAAATAAAAACGGCGATAGAAGGTAACCTCTGTAGATGTACCGGATACCAGCAGATCGTGGATGCGATTGAAAGTGTTGTTAAAAAAGACGGGAGTGAATAACCATGTCTAAAATACTTATCAAAGATATTAAAGAATTAATTACGATGGATGATGAGAGGAAACGATATAAGGATATTGACTTATTGATTGAAGATGAGCAAATTAAAGCAATAGATGAGAATATTGATATCTCAGCCGCTGAAGTTGATGAAATTATAGAAGCCGGGAACTATTTTGCCTTTCCCGGCTTAATAAATACCCACCACCACTTCTACCAGACCTTAACCCGTAATATTCCAGCCGCTCAAGGGGTTGAACTTTTCAACTGGCTTAAATTCCTATACCCGATTTGGTCAAAACTAACCCCGGAAGCAGTCTATTATAGTACTTTACTTGCTTCAGCTGAACTTTTAAAAACGGGTTGTACAACCAGTGTTGACCATTTTTATGTCTTTCCCGACAGCCAAGACGATAACTTAATGGATTATCAGTTTAAAGCAGCTAAAGAGATCGGAATCAGATTTCACGGCAGTCGGGGTAGTATGTCTTTAAGTGAAGAAGATGGCGGCCTACCGCCCGCCTCTGTTGTCCAGAGTGAAGATGAGATCTTAAATGATTCACAGCGGGTTATTGATAAGTACCATGATGAGAGTGAGTATGGTATGCAGAGGGTTGTATTAGCTCCCTGTTCACCATTCTCGGTTTCAAAAGACTTAATGATTGAATCGATAAAACTGGCCAGGCAAAATAATGTATTAAGCCATACCCATTTGGCGGAAACCCTGGATGAAAACCAGTACTGTGTTGATACCTTTGGTAAAAGGCCTCTAAAATTAATGGAAGAATGGGACTGGATTGGAAAAGATGTCTGGTTTGCCCATGGGGTTCATTTTAACGAATTTGAAATCGCCAAATTGGCAGAAACAGGCACGGGAGTTTCTCACTGTCCTGCTTCGAACATGAAGCTTTCTTCTGGGGCAGCCAAGATACCTTATATGCTTAAAAAACAGGTGCCGGTCAGTCTGGCAGTAGATGGAAGTGCCAGTAATGATGCTTCTAACATGATTTTAGAATTAAAACTTGCTTATCTACTCCATAAATTAATACACGGTATCAAGAGTATAACCTCTGAAGATGTTCTATCGATTGCAACTAATGGAGGTAGAGATGTACTGAACCAGCCTGAAATTGGCAGCATTGAAGAAGGTAAAGCAGCTGATCTTTTCATGGTTAGAAGTGATAGATTAGGATTTGCCGGTGGACAGAGTGATCCGGTTGAAGCGCTTGTAAATACCGGGACTACTCAAGAAGTAGACTATAATATAGTTAACGGTAAAGTTGTAGTTCGTAAAGGAGAATTAACAACTATTAAAGAATATAATGTAATAAAGAAGCATAATCAAATTGCTCAAGATCTTTTGAGTGAATAAGGGGGGTTGAAATTGAGACTATATGGTAACGGTATCTTAATCACCTTAAATTCACAAGACCCTGTCATCAACGATGGAGCAGTATTAATCGATAAAGGAATTATCAAAGATTATGGTAAAACAGATAAAATGAAGGTTAGATATCAGGAAGCGGAGTTCGAGAATGTTGAAGGTAAGGTTATAATGCCAGGGATGATTAACTCTCATATGCATTTTTACAGTACCTTTGCCCGCGGCATGGATTTAAAAACTGAGATTCCACCCCAAAACTTTACAGAAATATTAGAAAAGTTATGGTGGCGTCTTGATGAAACCTTAAACAGTGAAGATATATATTACAGTACCTTATATGCCTTAATTGAAAGTATTAGGAGTGGAACAACTACGATCTTTGATCACCATGCCAGCTATGGCTATATTGAAAACAGTCTCGATATAATATCTGAGGCGGTCATCAAGTCCAAGCTAAGAACCAGTCTCTCCTATGAGATTTCGGACCGGCATGGAGAACAAAAAACAGACCAGGCAATTAAAGAAAATGAAAGATTTATAAATAGGGCCAAAAGCCTTAACAGTGATTTTATAACTCCCGCCATTGGACTGCATGCTTCCTTTACTTTAAGTGACGAGACCTTAAAGGAAGTTGCAGATCTGGCAGAGAGTACAAATACACCAACTCACTTTCATGCGGCGGAAGGGAAAGTTGATGAAGAAGATAGTAAAAAACGCGGCTATAAGAATCTGGCCGATAGATTTGATAAACTGAATATCTTAAGAGAAGATTCACTGGCCATCCACGGCGTACATCTGTCAGAAGAAGAATATAAAATACTTGCTGATAACGGCGTCTATTTAATCCATAACCCGGAATCTAATATGGGTAATGCGGTAGGAGCCATTAATTTAAGAAAAGCCTTAGATAAAAATCTCGTAATCGGCCTGGGAACCGATGGATATACTACCGATATGTTTGAGAGTATCAATGTGGCAGATCTTCTCCAGAAACATGATAATTCTAATCCTACTTTAGGGGGAGAAGATATCAAAAAGATTGCCTTTGCCAACAATAGAAAGATAGCAAAGAGCTATTTCGGTAAAGAATTAGGAGTAATCAAGAAGAATACTCCCGCCGATATTATAATAGTAGACTATAAAGCACCTACCCCGATAAACGATGAAAACTATTTCTACCATATTTTATTCGGATTTAACGGTGGTTTGGTCGATACAACGATAGTTAATGGACACGTTTTGATGGAAAACCAGGAGGTGAAAGTTGTAGATTATGAAAAAACAATCGAAAGATGTAAAAAACAGGCAAAAGACTTCTGGAGAAGATTCTAGTAGTTACTTTCGGCCTAAATCAAAAGAAGGTCTATTGCAAATTTTAAGAGATTATGAAGAGGATTTCACCATAATTGCAGGCGGTACTGACCTTTTAGTTGAACATTACCAAAACTTATATAAGATTGATAGATGGTTGGACTTAAACTGGGTTAGTGAGTTCAAAGAAATCAAAATCTATGATGACAAAGTAGAGATAGGTTCCATGGTAACCCATGAAAGACTGTATAAATTAGATAAAATAAAGGAACTCTATCCTGTAATTCAACAGGCAGCAGCCGATGTCGGTTCTCCCCAGATTAGAAGCAGGGGAACTATCGGCGGTAATATTGTAACATCCTCACCGGCCGGTGACTTACTTCCCCCACTCTTAGTTTATGATGCCAAGTTAAAACTGATCTCAAAAGAGGGAGAAAGAGTTGTCGATGCCAATGAATTTTTCACAGGTCCTAAACGAAATGTAATGGAAAACGGTGAGATAGTAGAAAAAATTATCTTACCTTTAAGAGATGAAAAGTACAAAGGAGCCTGGGTAAAAGTAGGTAAAAGAAAGGCACTCGTAATTTCTTCTATAAGTTTAGCTTTAAATCTAGTATTTGATGAAGATGAAAAGATAAAAGAAAGCAGAATTTGTATCGGATCAGCAGCACCGGTTCCCTTAAGAATAGAGTCAGCTGAAGAACAATTACTTGATAAGAAAGCAAGTAAAGTTAAGATAGATGAAGTAGCTCAAATCGTGGCTGATGAGATTTCACCGATAGATGATATCAGGGGAACTGCTAAATACCGCAGACAGGTCGCTTTTAATATAACTAAAAGTGCCCTAAGTGAGGTGATTAACCAATGAAGATAACCTTAACAGTAAACGGCAAAAAAAGAGAAGTAGAAGTTAAACCACATACCCGTCTTTTGGATGTATTGAGAGAAGACCTCGGACTAACTGGAACCAAAGAAGGTTGTGGGAAGGGTGAATGTGGGGCCTGTACAGTCATTATGGATAATAAAGTTGTAGCTTCCTGTTTGGTTTTAGCTCCCCAGGCAGATGGGTCCGAAATTCAGACTGTCGAAGGATTGGCTGGAAAAGATAAACTTCATCCCATTCAGCAGTCCTTCATTGAAACCGGGGCTGTCCAGTGCGGATTTTGCATACCCGGTATGATTATGTCGAGCAAGAAGTTACTTGATGAAAAGATAAACCCGAGTGAAGAAGAGATCAAAAGAGGCTTATCCGGAAACATCTGTAGATGTACCGGTTATGTAAA
Organism: Halanaerobiales bacterium; assembly: GCA_035312025.1. Classification (GTDB taxonomy): domain Bacteria; phylum Bacillota; class Halanaerobiia; order Halanaerobiales; family M55B127; genus M55B127. The sequence continues at coordinate 20,668 of DATGCJ010000009.1, forward strand.
GATCATAGATGCTGTGAAAGAAGCATCCCACAAGATGCAAAGTGGGGGTGAAGAGAATGTCTAAAAGATATGTTGGAGAGGACATTTTAAAAGTAGATGCTAGAGATAAAGTTACAGGTCAGGCCCATTATCCCTCTGATCTAAAGTTCGATGACTATTTACATGTCAAGATCAAAAGGGCAACACATCCCCATGCGATTTTAAAGGATTTAGATATTAGTAAGGCGATGCAAGTGGAGGGGGTAGTCGATATAATAACTGAAGCTGATTATCCTGATCTTAATAAATTCGGTTTAATAATCAAAGATCAACCGGTTTTAATTAAAATAGGTGAAAAGATGAGATTTATGGGGGATGCCCTTGCTATAATAGTAGCCGAAACAGCCGAGGCGGCTTTAAAGGCTAGAGAAAAAATAGAAGTAGAAGTTGAAGAACTGGAAGTTATCTCAGATCCCCACCGGGCAATCGAAAAGGATGCCCCGGCTATCCACGACGATTTAGATGATCTCTGCACAGAATATCTAAGTCCAGATGTAAATAGAAAGAATATCTTGGTTGATCATCATTTGGAAAAAGGTGATGTAGATAAAGGTTTTGAACAGGCAGATTTTATAGTTAAAAATGATTACCAGACCCAACATGTTGATCAGCTGCCCTTGCAAAATGAGGCTGGTTATGCGGTTTATGATGAGAAATCCGGTGAAATTAAAATCTGGTCCGCTTCTCAGTGGCTGCATGATACACAGGCTGATGTAGCTCAATCACTCAATATGTCGAAAGATAAGATAATGATCATCAATGCAGCAATTGGAGGAGCCTTTGGTAAAAAAGAAGATGTTTCGGTCCATATTCACCTTGCCTTAGCTGCAATGCGTGTAAAGAGACCGGTTAAGTTAAACTACACTAGAGAAGAATCAATGATTTCTCAATCGAAGAGACACCCGCTTACCATTAGAGCTAAAACAGGTGTAACTAATGACGGCTATCTAACAGCCTGGCAGGTCTTTGTAATTGGAGATACTGGTGCTTATGCCTCAAGTGGACCTGCTGTTGTACACAAGGGAATGTACCACTGTACCGGTCCATATAATGTAGCAAATGTGCGCGGCACATCTTATGCAGTATATACGAATAATACTTATGGTGGTGCTATGCGCGGTTTTGGAACTACCCAGATGGCATTTGCCTATGAATCACAGATGGATATTATAGCTCATAAATTAAATATGGATCCCGCTCAATTCAGGTATCAAAATGCCTATGATACCGGCTCTACTACTCCCAATGGCCAGATGTTAGGCAAGAGCGTAAATACAAAACGAACCATAGAAGAAGCAATCAATCTGTCGAAATGGGAGGGGGAGATTAACAAATGAGAAAAAAAGGTAGAGGAATGGCAACCATAATGTTTGGCTTTGGATATGGGGAAGGTTTCCCCGATCATTCCATTGCAGAAGTTGAGATTACCCCGGATAAAAGAATAAAATTGAGAACAGCTGGGGCCGATGTAGGTCAGGGTTTTCTGACCACCATGACCCAGATTGCAGCTGAAGTATTGAAAATAGATACTTCCTATATTGAAATTGTCGGTCAGGATACTCATAGTGCAAAAAATTCTGGTTCTACTTCTGCTACCAGACAGACTTTCTTTTCCGGTAATGCGGTAAGGGAAGCAGCTGAAGAAGTAATGGGGAAGATCTACCATCATGGTAGTCTACATTTTAACAGTAACCATCCCGAGCTAACAGTAAAAGATGGTGAATTATATGCCTGTAATGAAGAAAACAAGATAACTTACTTTGAACTGGCGGAAATGGTTGAAGAAAAGGGAGAAAAACTAAGTGCAGAAGCATCCTTTTTCCCCAAGACTTATGCACCTGACAAGAAAACGGGTCAGACCGAGAAAAACTATGTGGCCTATACCTTTATGACCCAGGTTATGGATATAGAAGTAGATACTGATACTGGAATTATTGAAGTAATGAATGTTTATACAGCTTTAGATGTAGGAAAGGCAATTAATCCTCAGAATGTGCACGGCCAAATCGAAGGCGGCACCGTGCAGGGTCTTGGGATGGCCTTAATGGAAGAGCAGGTTATTGATGAGGGTATTACCTTAAATGCAGATATGACTAATTATCTCGTACCCAGTATTAAGGACATACCAGAATTTGAAAGTACTTTAATTGAAAATAAGGATTCAGATGGTCCCTTTGGCTCTAAAGGGGTAGGAGAACCTACCTTGATTGCAGCCAATCCTGCCGTGGCCAATGCCGTATACGACGCAATAGGGGTTAGAATAAAAAGTCTACCCATCACACCGGAAAAAATCTTAGAGGCTCTGGAGGAACAAAAAAGTTAATGCCAAATAATATACTAATTACCGGTGATAAGTATGTCGGTAAAAGCACAATTGTAAAAAGAACTTTAGATAAATTGAACTTAAAACCGGGCGGATTTGTGGTAGGTAGAACCGGTAACTTAGATCAGTGGTTAAGTTTCTACCTCACAGATCCCCTGGATTATTACTACCACTGGCAGGGGAAAAGTTCATCTAAGTATAAAAAGAAATGTCAGATTTTTGCGAAAAGAGACGATCCCAGTCAAGATTGGGAGATCCAACCCGATGTTTTTGATGAAAAGGGAGTTCAGTTTTTAGAAACTGGACGTAACTTTAGAGATGTTGTAGTCATGGATGAACTGGGGAGATTTGAGTTAGAGGCAGATAAATTTCAAGCCAAAGTATTTGAAATTTTAAACAGCAATAAACCAGTACTGGCTGTAATAAAAGATGAGCATAATAAATTTCTTGATAAGATAAGAGATAGAGAAGATATCAGTATGTATAGGGTAAAAGAAAAAAACCATGAAACTGTATTTGAAGATGTTTATAAAGAATTAAGGAGTATTATTTTAGAGATTAACAAAAATAAGGAGTGATATTAATGGCTGATTTGCAAGTAGAATTTGCGGGAATTAAGTTAGATAATCCCGTTATGCCCGCTGCCGGACCACCAGTCAAAGATGCTAAGGCGGCTAAAAGAGCCAAAAATGGTGGGGCAGGAGCAATTGTTACTAAAACGATCTCTACGACTGCTGCTAAAGTGCCGAGACCAAATATGGCAAGAATAAAAGGCGGTTTTTTAAATACTGAACTGTGGTCAGAATTAACTCCTGAACACTGGCTGGAAGAAGAATATCCAAAAATCAGAGAATTAGATTTACCTGTAATTGCAGGTATCGGCTATACAAAAGATCAAATAAGAGAATTGGCTAAAAAGGTGGAAAAGTATGCCGATGCTTTAGAGCTTTCTACTCATTACCTTGGTGACAATTCCACTCCCATGGAGGAAAGTATCAAGGCTGCCAAAGATGAGGTTGACATCCCCGTTTTCGTAAAATTAAGTCCCGGTATCGATATACCTCTATTTGCTAAAGCGGCTGAAGAAGCTGGAGCCGATGGGATTGTATTGATTAACTCCTTTGGACCTACCTTAGATATTGACCCTCAGACCGGTAAACCATTAATGGGTAGTGACAATGGTTTTGGCTTGCTTTCAGGAGAAGCTATCTTTCCCTTAGCATTAAGGGCCGTCTATCAAGCTTCCAGTAATGTTGATATTCCAGTTATTGGGGTCGGTGGAATTGACAGCGGATTAAGGGCAGCCAAAATGTTTATGGCCGGAGCATCTGCTGTACAGGTTTGTACTGAAGCAATTGTAAATGGTCCGAGTGTATATAAGAAGATAAATGAAGAACTAAATAAATTCTTAGATGAAAATGGGTATGAAAGTGTTAATGATATCAAAGGCTTAACTGCCCAGGTAGTTAAAGAAGAAGCTAATTTTAATACTATAGTTCCGACTGTAATCGAAGAAAATTGTACTACCTGTGGTTTATGTATAACCAGCTGTGTATATGATGCTATTTCATATAATGAGAGTAGAGACTATATTGTTATAGATCCCGATAAATGTGCCGGCTGTGGTCTTTGTATTACACGCTGTAACTTTGGAGCCTTAAAGTTAGAGTAGATTAAACATATTGAACTTTAAAATTAATGGAGGGGAGGGATTAAGATGGTTAATGATAAAATATTAAAGATGGCTAAGGGTGAGATTCCCGCGGAGTTGGTATTAAAACACGGCCGTATTGTCGATGTCTTTAATGAGAGGTTAATTAGAGAAGATATTGCTATTGCAGATGGTAAAATAATTGGGATTGGTGATTATGAAGGAGTCAAGGAAATTGACTTTGAGGAAAATATCATAGCTCCCGGTTTTATAGACGGGCACCTTCATTTTGAAAGTGCGATGGTTAGAGTAGATGAATTTGCCGCCTGGATTATACCGCGCGGAACCACAACCGTATTTGCAGACCCCCACGAGATAGCCAATGTAGCAGGACTGGATGGTATTAAGTATTTTTTAGATCGCGGGACTGAACTCCCCTGGAACTTTAATCTCATGCTTCCCTCCTGTGTACCTGCCACTGCTAATGAAACGTCCGGGGCAGTATTAACTGCCGATAAATTGGAAAAACTAAAAGAGGCAGAAGGAATCTTCGGCCTGGGCGAAGTAATGGACTTTGTGGGTGTAATTAAAGGTGATAATAAAATTTGGGATAAGATAGATATGATAGGTGATAAATTTATAGACGGCCATGCACCCGGTGTAAGTGGTAAAAACCTTAATGCTTATTTACTGGGTGGAATAATGGCTGACCATGAATGTACTGAACCCGAGGAAGCTTTAGAAAAGGTTACAAAAGGCATGTATGTCATGATTAGAGAGGGCTCTGTAACGAGAGACCTGGTAAGTTTATTACCTGCAGTAAATAACAGTAATCTATCCCGATTCTTATTTGCAACTGATGATAGAGATCCGGAAGACTTATATGAAAACGGCCACATGAACTTTGTTATTAAAAAAGCAATCCAAAATGGAATTTCACCCTTGCGCGCAATTAAACTGGCAACTATTAATTCTGCCAATGCCTTAGACTTAAAAAATGTGGGAGCAATCGCCCCTGGTTATAAAGCTGACCTCGTTATTTTAGATAATCTGAAAGATTTTAATGTAGAAAAAGTCTTTAAAGATGGACAGCTTGTGGCAGAAAATGAAAGTTTAATTGTAAATTTACCCGAAATAAAAGAAGGAAAATCGGAAAAAATATTTAAATCAGTAAATATTGGTAAACTAAAAAAAGCAGACTTCGATTTACCTGATTTTAAAGAATATAGGGTAATGAGTTTAATAAAAGATCAAATAGTAACAGGTAAAGAAACTATTAAATTAGAAAATGAGGTTAAAGTTGATGATTTGGTAGCCAATAACTTAGTTAAAATAGCTGTAGTGGAAAGACATAAAAAGACTGGGAATGTTGGTTTAGGTTTACTTAAAGGTTTTGGTCTTCGCAAAGGAGCTATTGCTATTTCCATCGGCCATGACTCTCACAATATTATTGTAGTAGGATTAAATTCGCAGGATATGTATAGAGCAGTTAAAGAAATAGAGAGATTACAGGGTGGAATAGCTGTTGTGGAAAGCGGTCAATTAATTGACTGTTTATCTTTAGAAATCGCCGGTCTAATGTCAAAAGACTCAATACCTGAAGTGGCAAAAAAACTTAGAAAAATGAAAGAAAAAGTATATTCAATGGGAGTCACCAGACAGAGTCCCTTTATGACTTTATCTTTCATGGCTTTACCAGTAATTCCTTCTTTAAAAATAACTGATCAAGGTTTATTTGATATTGATGAAAATAAATTTGTTTCGCTTGGAGTAGACGATTAATTTAAGAGGAGGTGTTAGAAAGGGCGAATAATTGAAAAGTAGTCTTTAATATTTTTTAATTCAGGACTAATCAATAATAAGGAGGGAATTTGATGAACGAAGTGAATGAAGGAGGCTTCCTAGACAGAGTATTTAAGCTTAAGGAGAATAATACTAATCCAAAGACTGAGGTAATTGCTGGTTTTACTACCTTTTTAACCATGGCCTATATAATATTTGTAAATCCATCAATACTCAGCGAAGCAGGGATGCCTTTTAATGGTGTATTTATTGCTACAATTGCTGGTATTATATTAGGTACTCTTGCGATGGCTTTATTAACAAACTATCCATTTGCACTGGCTTCAGGTATGGGCCTTAATGCATTTTTTGCATATTCTGTAGTTATTGGAATGGGTGTTTCCTGGCAGACAGCGTTAGGGATCATATTCTTAGAAGGTATAATCTTTATTGTGTTAAGTGTGACGCCGGTCCGGAAGAAGATTGTAAATGCAATTCCGATGAACCTAAAGACCGGTATCAGTGCAGGAATTGGTTTATTTATTGCTTTTATCGGACTGCAAAATGCTGGAATCGTTGTTAATGATGAAGCTACTTTAGTTAGCATGGGTTCCTTATTATCAGGACCAGCTCTAGTTGCCCTGGTCGGATTGATCGTAACAGGTATCTTACATGCTATGAAAGTTAAAGGATCACTCCTTTGGGGTATCTTAATAGCGACAGCCTTTGGCTGGACTAATGGTGTAACACCCGCTTTTAATGGTATTTTTGCGATGCCCAAGATGGCTGATTGGAATCAGGTGTTATTCCAGTTAGATATTGCTTCAGCTTTAAGGTTGAGCATGGTAGGAGTATTATTATCATTCTTATTTGTTGACCTCTTCGATACAGCCGGAACCTTAGTTGGGGTAAGTAAACAGGCCGGTTATATTGATGAAGATGGTAACCTGCCTAAAGCTAGTAATGCCCTACTTGCTGATGCGATTGGTACTACTGGTGGTGCCCTCTTTGGTACCAGTACAGTTACTACTTATATCGAATCTGCTGCTGGTGTAGCTGAAGGTGGTAGAACAGGTTTAACCGGTGTAGTTGCTGCTATCTTATTCTTCTTAGCACTTTTCTTTAGACCATTAATTGGTCTTGTACCCGGTGCAGCTACTGCTCCCGCTTTAATAATTGTAGGTACCATGATGATGACTAATGTTACTGACCTTGACTGGGATGATTTTACAGAGGTATTACCTGCCTTTATTGCTATGATTGCAATGCCTTTAACATATTCTATTTCAAATGGTATTGCTTTAGGTTTTATCATTTATCCTCTAGTTAAATTATTTACAGGTAGAGGTAAAGAAGTAAATGCATTGGTTTATGTCTTAGGTGCTGTATTTATTGCGTACTTCTTATGGATATAATATAAACATAAATAATAGGGGAGGGGCGACCCTCCCTTTAAAAATAAGAGGATGATTTAGATGTATACAGCTATCATATTAGCCGCCGGTGAAGCGGACCGGATGGGTAAGTTAAAACAGTTACTCCCCTGGCAAGATAAGACTATCTTAGAAACGGTTATAGATAATGTTTTAGCAAGTGAGCATATAGATGATGAAGTCAGGGTCGTCTTGGGTGCTGAAGCTGAGCGGGTGAAAAATAAAATTGATTATTATGATGATCCGCGCTTTAGGATCAAAGAAAATCCTGATTATAGTCGGGGTATGAGCAGTAGTTTAAGGGTGGGCGTAAGAAATTTATCAAAAAACACAAAAAGCCTGGTCATATTTTTGGGAGACCAACCATTGATTACCCCTGATATATTTGATAATATTATAATTGAGTTTGAAAAATCATCTTCAGAGATAATGATGCCTATCTATAATGAAAAACCGGGTCATCCGGTCATAATAAGTACTAAATATCTAGATGAGATAGAAAAATTAGAAGGTCCCATGGGTTTAAAACCCTTTATAGAGGAGCATAAAGACTTGGTTAACTATTATCCTATAGAAGAAGAGAAAGTAACTATAGATCTTGATTATTATGATGATTATATTTACTACAAAAATAAGTATAATTAGGGTTGATTTTATGAAATTAAATTATAAACTTTGGTTAGAAGAAGATAAGGAACGTCTTTTCGGTGATGGACCAGCCGATATTTTAAGACTTGTTGATAGACTAGGTTCTCTCAGCAAGGCCGCTGCAGAGATAAATATGTCCTACAGCCAGGCCTGGCAGTTAATTGATAAATTAGAAAACAAACTTGGCTTTAAATTGTTAGAAAAACAGGTCGGCGGAACAGAAGGCGGGGGATCTACTTTAACCAAAAAAGGTAGACTCCTAATGGATACCTTCTTAAGTTTCCGGACTGAAGCGAGGCGTGAAATGTCTAAATTAGAAACCAAATATTTTACAAAAGAATTCAAAGATAAATTAAAAGAATAAGCTACTATTTTTTTAAAACCGTTATATGTGGTCACAAATAACGAAAAGAAGGAGGAAATAATCTTGAAAAAATTTACTAGCAAAATAACTATAATTTTAACACTAATCTTAGTAGTGGGGTTAATGGCATCTTCATCAGTCCTGGCCAGTAAAATGGTTACTGACATGGCAGGGAGAGAAGTTGAAGTTCCCGATCAAGTAAATAGGGTGGTGACCACCTATCGTTCAGCAACTCAGTTTGTTTTTTGTTTGGGAGTACAGGATAGGTTGGTTGCTTCAGATTTAAGCTTTGAAAAAATTTCATTATTTCAAAAACTATATGAAGGTGAAAAGCTACCAAATGTAGGTTCAAAAAGACACGGTTTGAATTTAGAGCAGATTATTGAAACTGACCCGGATCTAGTAATCCTTTTCCCTTATAATGATGGGCCAGAAGTTGCAGAGAAATTAAAAGAATTTAATATAGCATCGATTATTATCGTACCTGAAAGTTATGAACAGATAAAAGAAACCACCAGAATTTTAGGTAAGGCCTTAGGTGTTGAAGAGAGGGCCCAACAGGTTATCAACCAGTATGACAAAATACTGGATATAGTTGATAAAAAAGATAGTATCGAAGAGAAAAAGAAGGTATACTTTGCTAATTCAGATCTATTTGATACAGTCGGTAAGAACATGCTGCAGACCAGTATGATAGAATTAGCCGGTGGTCTTAATCCAGCTAAAGAGGTTAAATCCGGATTTATTAAAACTTCTTTAGAAGAGTTAATTAAATGGAATCCCGAGGTAATAGTTGTATCTCAATATTACAATGGGACTGTAGAAGATTTGTTGGCAAGACCGGAGCTGCAGCAGTTAAAGGCGGTTAAAAATGAGAATGTCTACAGATTCCCTTCTAAAGTAGAACCCTGGGATTTCCCGAGTCCATCTTCTTACTTAGGAATAGTATGGTTAGCAGAAAAACTTTACCCTGAAAAATATAGTGATCTTAAGTTAGAAGCAGTTGTGAATGAATATTATAATACTCTATATGAAAAAAGTTATAAAGAGTTAGGTGGAAGTAATTCATAAGATTAGAAGGTGTAAATATGTTAGAAGTTAAAAATCTAGGTTTTTCCTATAAAAAAGTTAAAACACTCAATAATATAAACTTCAGGGTCAGAAGGCGGGAGTTCTCCTGCCTTCTGGGAGCTAATGGTTCTGGTAAGACTACTATCTTAAAATGTCTAAATGGTGTTTTAGATAAGGATGAAGGCAAGGTAAAGATCGACCAGACCGACCTTGATAACCTAAACCAGAGGCAGATTGCCCAGTATATTAGCATGGTACCCCAAGAACATTCGGTCGTATTTTCTTATCGGGTTTTAGATGTGGTGACAATGGGGGCAACTCCTTATCTAGGTTTTGGTAAAATGCCCGGCCAAAAACATTATGACAGGGCTTTTCAAATACTTGCAAAATTAGATATTGAACACCTTGCTGACAGACAGTATAATCAGTTGAGTGGTGGTGAAAAACAACTTGTCTTAATCGCCCGGGCCTTAATGCAGGATACCGGTTATTTGATCATGGATGAGCCTACTTCTCATCTGGACTTCAAAAACAAGAACCTGTTAATGAGAGAGATAAAGAAATTAACTCGGAATAGTGAGACAGGTGTAATTATGGCCTTACATGATCCCAATTTGGCTATGAAATACTGTGACCGAGTCATAATTGTCAAAGAGGGAGCCATTATGGCCGATGGTGATGCAAATGAGATTTTAACAGGTCAAAATCTCGGTGATGCTTACGGGATTGATATAAAAATTAATGAAAAAGCAAGAGGAATTGAGATAGCCCTTCCCGAAATATAATATTAATGGGAAGGGAGTTTTTTTATTTTGAGTTATAAAAAAAGCATTATTTCTGGATTTAAAAAATCAATACCTGTAATTTTAGGTTATCTACCGATTGGAATCAGCTACGGCATTTTAGCCTTACAGACAGATTTATCACCATACTTGATTGTGGGGATGTCTGTGTTCGTTTTTGCGGGTTCCTCACAGCTTATTGCAGTCAATATGTTAACTGCCCAGGCTGCTCTGATTCCGGTTATCATGACTACCTTTTTGGTTAATTTGAGACATATCTTGATGAGTGCCTCCTTAAGTTTGCATTTCAAAAAAACTCCCCAAAAGTTACTTCCTTTTATCGGTTTTGTCATCACAGATGAATCCTTTGCCCTGGGTAATACCCTATTAAATGATCGGGAAGAAAACAAGGGGATATTTTTCCTATCTATGGGTCTGAGTGCCTATTTAGGCTGGGTTTTAAGTTCCTTAGCCGGGGTAATAATCGGCAGGTATATCCTAAATTTTGAGATACCTGTGATAGACTTTGTTCTGCCCGCTATGTTTATTATTTTACTTATCATGCAGATTAATGAGAAGATGGATATAGTAGTTTCTATCATGGCGGCCGTTCTTTCTATAATCTTTTATTTTATTCTGCCGGGTAATTGGAATATCATTGTGGCAACAGTAACCGCGGCCGTAGCAGGGGTGATCATAGAAAATGCAATCTAAATATATATTGATGATTTTGGGCATGACACTGGTCACTTATATACCCAGGATGCTGCCCGTAACTTTGCTTTCAAAGGTAAAAATACCCGATACCATGGTGAGGATTTTAAAGTTTGTAGGGCCGGCTATTTTAGCATCATTATTGGCGCCAGCCCTATTTATTACCGAGGGTTCAGTTGATATTTCCCTACATAACAGCTATCTTTTAGCAGCAATTCCTACTTTTTTTACCGCTTATTTTACCCGCAGTATCTTTACCACTGTCTTTTTAGGCATGTTATATTTATATATTTTCACATTAATTTAAGAGAGGTGAGATGATGGATATTAAAATCGATTTATTTAGTGATACTGGTACCAGACCTTCTGATGAGATGAGAAAGTTTATGGCAGAAGCTGAAGTAGGTGATGAACAACTATTTGAAGACCCCAGTGTAAATAGGTTAACTGCCATGGCGTCCGAATTATTGGGAAAAGAGGAAGCAATCTATTTACCATCTGGTCTAATGGCCAATCAGATTTCCTTTGCCGTCCATTGTAATCCCGGTGATGAGGTAATTATGGACCAAAGTGCCCATCCCATTCATTATGAAGGAGGGGCGACCGCTGTGATAAGCGGTGCTTCCATCCGGGGCCTAGAAGGGGAAAAAGGTATTTTTCAGTTAGAACAGTTTGAAGATGCGGTTAGAACAAAAGATTTCCATGACCCGCAAAGCAAAGTGCTGTCTATTGAACAAACCTCAAATCTGGGCGGAGGCAGAATTTGGCCCCTGGATTTAATTAATAACCTGACAGAAAGGGCCCATGAACTCGGTTTGAAAACCCACATGGATGGAGCAAGACTATTTAATGCGGTAGCTGCAACCGGTATTTCAGCCGAAGAGTATGCGGCTAACTTTGATTCGGTCTGGTTTGATTTAAGTAAAGGCTTAGGGGCACCGGTCGGGTCTGTATTAGCCGGTTCCCAGGAATTTATAAATAAGGCCCGCTACTGGAAACAAAGATTGGGTGGTGCCATGCGGCAGGCAGGTATTATTGCGGCCGGTGGAATTTATGCGCTTGAGAATAACTTAGAGAGATTAAAAGATGATAATAAAAATGCAAAGCTTTTGGCAGCCAGATTGGCAGAACTGGATAAAGTTGAAATTGATCCGTCTACTGTGGATACAAATATAGTTATTTTTAAGATAAAAGGAGAAAGTTCTGCTGAATTTGCGGATAAGCTTTTAGAAGCTGGTCTAAGGGTAAGTGTACTACATGATAAATTAAGGGCTGTAACTCATCTTGATGTAGATAGAAATGATATATTAGAAGCAGTTGAGATTTTTAAGAAAAAGCTATAAATATAATACTAACATTTATGTCGGTAACTTTAATGACCCTGTTAAAACAAGACAGACCACAGAATCTTTAATTTCATCTTTAATTTCAGAGGTAATTATTAGTGGTGTTAACCTGGGAAATTACGAACTATTTAGAGCTGTCCAAAACGCAGATAGACAAATATATATTACAACTACTTATACAAACAAACACTATATAGCTAGCACCTGACCATCATTTGACTTCTGATTAATTCTTGGTATTACAATGGTTATCTTAGGGATCGGTCTCTCAGATTTATTATATAAGATTATCATAGGAGTACAACTTTTTGCACCGGAAGCACCCCCAGTGCCAGTTATAGATATTCCCTTACTTAGTAATATTCCTATTATTGCAGCCATATTTAATCAGGATGTTATAGTTTACTTTACTTATATAGCAGTATTTGTCGCTTATTATATTTTCTATCACACCAGAGTGGGATTAGAAACAAGGGCAATTGGTGAAGACCCCAAGGCAGCTGATGTTGTAAGAATTAATGTTACCTTAAAAAGATACGTTGCTACAATTACCGGCGGTATGTTGATGAGAATGGCAGGAGCGTACTTACCCCTTGTAATTACCGGGACTTATACCACTAATATATCCAATGGTAGAGGGTTCATGGCCATCGGGATTGCTATATTTGCCAGCTGGAGGCCGGCGAGAGCTTACTTAGGGGCATTTATCTTTGCTGCCATTGAAGTGCTTTCTTTCCAACAGCAGTTGGAACAATCGATGTTCCCCTATCAGTTCTTATTAATGCTGCCTTTTATTTCAGTTTTGATCAGCATTTGGATTTTCAGAAAAAGGGTCGAATTCCCGGCCCCACTTGGTAAACCTTACAGTAGGGAATAAGATGAGAAGATATCAAAGCAGCCCCCAAGGGCTGTTTTTTTCTTATCAATTCTGTATAATTTTTTTAGTTTCTATTTTAAATTTTTAGATTGCTTTCCCGGCAATAATACCGATTAGAACAGCTAAAATTCCCAATGTCAAATTGCCGAAGATATTAATTCCCGCCATTAAGAAACTTTTTTCTTCTAATAATACCATTGTTTCATAACTGAAAGTAGAAAATGTAGTAAAAGCACCTAAAAATCCTGTTGTTAGAAGGATCTTTAAATTCGAAAAACCAGTAACTTTTTCTAAAAAGAGTATCATTAAAAAGCCTATTAAAAAGGAACCCACTGTATTGACAACTAAAGTACCATTGGGAATTAAACTATCCCATTTTATCTCTATCCATTTTGAGAGCAGATATCGACTGCTGGCTCCCATGAATCCTCCAATACCTATGTACAGTATTTTTAACATTTGATCACTCCCCAAAAAGGTTTATAAAAATATAAAAAGCCCCTGCTTAGCCTAAAGGCTAAACAGGAGCCATTATTCAGTTAGACTGACAGTTAAAGGTGAGCTCCATCACCTAATTAATTTTTCTACTTAATTATATATATAGTTTCAGGTAAAGTCAACAAATAGTCTTATCTTTAATAAGAGGAAAATAGATATTGTTGTTTAAATTATATATTAGGAGAAGTTAAATGAAGATGTTTTTTATAAGAGAGAAAGGATGATTTGATATGGAGAGTATTTTAAGGTATTCAACCGAAGTAGAAAAAGCCATAAAAGAGGATAAACCAATTGTGGCCTTGGAATCAACTATTATAGCCCATGGTTTTCCCTATCCAGATAATATTGAATTAGCAATTGAATTAGAAGAACAGGCGCGAGAGGCGGGAGTAGTACCTGCTACTATTGCAATTATAGATGGTAAATTAAAAGTAGGATTAACAAAAGAAGAATTAGAATTTATAGGTAAGTCTGATGACATTAAAAAAGCGAGTTTAAGAGACTTGCCTGTCCTGGTATCAAAAAAGTTAAACGGGGCTACAACAGTGGCAGCTACAATGCAGATAGCTTATCTGGCCGGTATTGATGTCTTTGTAACCGGTGGAATTGGGGGAGTGCACAGAAAAGCTGAAGAGACCTTTGATATTTCAGCTGATCTAAGGGCTCTTTCTGAGTTTCCTGTAACTGTGGTCTGTGCTGGAGCAAAATCCGTCTTAGATCTACCCAAAACAAAAGAAGTATTAGAATCAAAAGGTGTACCAATTTTAGGATATAAGACCGAGAAGTTTCCCGCTTTTTACTTAAGAGACAGCGGCCTGGAAGTTGATTATTCGGTCAGTAATGGTAAAGAAGTAGCCGAGATAGTTAAAAATAATATGCTGATAGAAAATAGAAATGGAATCTTAGTTACAGTACCTATTCCAAAAAAAGATGAACTTAATAGGTCTCAATTTAATAAAATAATCGATGAACTAGTTCGGGAAGTAGAAGATGAAAATATTAGGGGAAAAGACATTACCCCCTATCTTTTAGCGAGGATAAAGGAAGAAACAGAGGGTGAAAGTGTTAAGGCAAATATATCACTAGTTAAAAACAATTTAAGAGCAGGCTGTGAGATAGCAAAATCAGTAAAGGATCTGAGATAAAATGATTTTAGTTATCGGAGACATTAACCTTGATATCATTGTAAATTTAAGAGAGGAGATAAATTTTGATACCGATACCCAGTCTGAAATTTACTTCGCCGGTGGTGGATCGTCTGCAAACTTCTCTTACTGGCTTGATTATCTTAAGCAGCCGGTCCGGCTGGTCGCCAAAACGGGTGACGACTTTATTGTAGATTATTTAAAAGAAGAATTTAAGGATACCAATATTGACTTTATTAATCTAACCAGCCAAGAAAAACAAACAGGCCGGGTGGTAGTATTATTAAGCAAGGCCGGTGAAAGGTCGATGATTACAGACCGGGGAGCTAATATAGATATTAAGCCCTCTGATATTAAAGAAAAATTATTCAAAGATGTTGAGCAGCTGCATTTAGGAGGTTACAGCTTTTTCGGGGGAGCCAATATGGAAAAAACCGCCTTGAGAGCTATAAAGATAGCAAAAGATAAAAATTTACTAATTTCTTTTGATCCTTCCTCCTATTCTGGTTTAAAGGAATATGGGATACAGAAGATATTAAATCAAACAGCCGGTATTGATCTATGCTTTCCCAATATAGAAGAAGGGCAAGTACTGACCGATAAAAAGAAGCCGAAAGAAATCACTCACTACTTACTTAATTATTATAAGAATGTAATTCTAAAAGTAGGTAAAAAAGGCTGTATGGTAGGCAATCAAGAGGAGGTTTCCTTTATACAGCAAAAAAGGAAATTAGCAGAAGGAGATACGACCGGAGCCGGAGATGCTTTTTCAGCAGCTTTTATTGCCAAATATTCTGAGACAAAAAATCTGAAAGAAGCTGGTGACTACGCTAATCAAATAGGTTTTGAATGTGTAAATAAAATTGGTGGAAGACCATATAACAGGGAGGCAAGATAAGATATGGAAAAAAGAAAACTAGGTAAAACAGGACTTGAAGTAAGTTTGATTGGTTTTGGTGGGTTTCATTTACTCGAAATTCCAGCCGAAAAAGCGCGAAGTTTATTAAATAATTATATTGATATGGGAGGAAATTACATAGAAACTGCCGCCGACTATGGAGATGGAGAATCGGAAAGAAAGATCGGGCCGGTCATTGAAAAGAGAAGAGATGAAGTAGTGTTGGCCAGCAAGACCGGTTCTAGAATTAAAGAAGGTGCCCTAAGAGATGTTAACCGCACGTTAAATAATCTTCACACCGACCATCTTGATATATTATTTATGCACGCAGTAAAAAGTTTTGAGGAATTAGAAACGATCTTTTCAGACGGTGGAGCCTATGAAGCATTTTTAGAGTTAAAAGAAGCAGGCAAAGTAGATAATTTAGGTATATCAATGCACGGCCAACCTGATGTATTAATAAAAGCCCTTAATAAAGATAAATTTGATGTAGTGATGGCCACCTTTAATTACTTTGATAAATTCAACTTTCCTAAATTAGAAGATGAACTTTTACCTTTGGCACAGGAAAAAGAGGTTGGGATTGTTCTAATGAAAGCATTAGCTGACGGTTTCTTATGGAGGTCAGCTGAAACTGCTTTTAGATATGCGTTTTCATTACCGGTTTCAATAGTAGTGACGGGTATTAATACTGAAGATATGTTAGAAGAAGATATTGGATATGCAAATACTTATGAGCCGATGAGTGAAGAAGAAAAAGAGGAACTTTACAAGAACGCACCAGAGCTGGGTAATTATGTCTGCCGCCAGTGTGATGAATGTTTTGACTGTCCGGTCGATATAGATATCAAAGAAATATTTAAATTAGAAGGATATTATGACCGTCAAATGAGAGACGGTAAGGTCAGAAACCCGGCTGATTTTGCCCTAAGAGACAGATTAAGATTTTGGTTTGAAGGAGAAGAAAAGGCAAGGTCCCTTTATCAAGAATTAGATGTTAAGGCAGATCAGTGTACCGAGTGTGAAAAATGTCTTGAATACTGTCCTTATGACTTACCGATCATGGAAAAACTGGATATCGCCCATTATAAGTTAAGTGGTGAGGATGTATTGTTTTAATTTTAAATAAGTAAGCATTGAACCGGGAGCTAAATTTAACTCCCGGTCTTATTTGTATTAAAAGGATCATAGTATTATTTTTTAATGGATTTAAAACCATATTTAGGTGGAGGAGAGAAAAGAGAAGCAAACACAGCAAGAGTAGGTAGTATTAAAATTCCAATCATGATTTCTTGATAGCCACCAAAATAATCATAAGCTACTCCAAAGGGTAAAGGACCCAGAGCAGAACCAATTACCATTGTAGTCATTGCAAAACCTCTTATACTTCCCAGATTTTCTCTACCAAAATAGTTGGGCCAAACTACCCCGGTACTGACAGCATCAAATGCCATAAATGTACCATGGACCAAGCCATATATTATTAATGCAATTTTACTGTCTGCTTTTAATAATAATATAATTGCTCCGGATAAAATGAGAAAGTTAATGCCCTTAATAATATTAACTTTAAGCCGGTCCAACAACCAGCCGGCTATAAAAGTAAAGGGAAGCTTTATCATTGCGGTTATACTTAAGATTAAAGCAGCAAAACCCGGTGAATAACCAATGTTATTTACAATTGAAACCATGTGGAAGGTTAGGCCTGTATTGACTAATGCAGATATAACCCCACAATAATTCATAAACCAAAATGACCTAGTCCCCATAGATTGTTTTAAGGTCCAGGGATCTTCACTTATATGAACCTTTGGAGTTATATTATTTGTATATTCTTCTTCAATACCATCAGGTTTTAGTCCAATATTTTCCGGCTTATTTCTAATAAAAAACCAACCTACGGGGGCCATTAGAAAGATGAGTAGAAAAGCCCAAAACCTCCAAGTAAAATTCAAACTATATGTATTAATTAACCAGTTATTAAGGGGAGGTAAAAGACTAGAACTTATAACACCGCCAACTCCTAACAGACTTAGCGCGAGTCCTCTTTTTTGTTTAAACCAGTGGGGAACTATAGTCTGTGGTAAAAGAGTCATGGAGCCTTGGCCTAAAAGTCGTAGTAAAAAGAAACCAACAAATATCATGAACCGATTAAATACAAAACTCATCCATATACATACAAGACCAAATAAAACTGATATTACAGTAGTCATTTTTCTATGTCCTAACCTATCGATATATCTACCGATAAATGTAAGAATCAGACCAGATATTAAAGTTGCTATTGAATAGAAGCTTGAAATCAATGAGCGGCTCCAGTTAAATTTTTCAATATAGTGGTTTATAAAAATGGAAATAGAGTAAGTTTGTCCAGGCCCCGAGAAAAACAAACCTAAGGCGGCTATAAATAATATAAGCCAGCCATAATAAAAAGGTGTTTCTATTGGTTTTTGTTCCTTAAAGTTTTTGTTTGTCATAAATATTCATCCTTTTTACATGTTTTTATAAATTAAATATTCTATACTTACTTATATATCTATAACATTAATATTAGTTGATGTCAAATAGAAGTCCAATGATAGTGTCAAGTTACTTTTGGATTTAAGATAAACTCCCTTTAAGATTTATTTAAAAGGCATATGCCTTTATTGCCCGATATGTTCCGCTAACTTTACCATTTTTTAATGCTGGTAGTACTTCTTTGGCCTCAGGATAT
>DATGCJ010000010.1:0-9352 GCA_035312025.1 Halanaerobiales bacterium
GTTCTTCAAATAATTCTACCTTGACCGGCATTTCTAAAGATTCTACTTTCTCTTTTAAATCTTCAAAGATTTCTAATGAACCATTCGCAACACAACCTGTACCTGCACAAACTAATACTTTTAAACCTTCATTTTCTATGTATTTTTTAGAAGCATTTACTGCATTTTTTAATTCCTCACTAGTATTATACAATATCTTCACTCCCCTTATATTCCTCAATTACTTCTCTTATCTTATCAGGAGTTAATTTGCCATAAACCTTTTCATTAATAGTTACAACTGGAGCCAAACCACATGCTCCTATACATGAAACTGTTTCTAGAGTAAACTTGCCATCCTCAGTAGTACTGTTTTCTTTTTGTAAACTAAGTTCATCTTTAATCGTATCAATTATGTCCTGCGAATCTCTCACATGACAGGCGGTTCCATCACAGGCATGTATTACATATTTACCCTTAGGTTTAGTAGAAAATTGGGTATAAAAGGTGATAACCCCATATATTTTACTCAAGGGAATATTCAATTCATCACTTATATATTCCTGCGCCTCAGATGGTAAGTAACCTAACTCTCTCTGCACTTCATTTAAAATTGGAATTAAGCCGCCTTTTTCACCAGCATGTTTTTTTACGATTGGTTTAATACTATTTAGATCAATATCCATAATTTTACCCCTTTTTAATGTTCTAATTTTTGTATTTTAAAATAAACCCAACTGACAATTTTTAACTTTGATATTTGCTTCATTTGTCATATCTCCTACTTTTTTCAGTGGAATATTAAGGCTGTGTCCCAATAAATGAGCTTTAAAACAGCTTATTACATCCTGGTTAAATTCAATTTCATAATCATTATCAGAATTTATTATTACATCTGCCTTCTTTTTACATTTTTCAGCCGATTTCTTTTTATCTCCCCCCTTTTTATCAAGATAATATACGAAGTTAAAACCAACAAAATCAATAATACTATTACCTTCTACAATTAGATAATCATAACCTTTTATTTTATTAAATTCTTGTTCTATACCCTCTTTTAAATTGGCTCTATTTGATTTAAGGTAATATACCTTATCCGCACCCGCTCTGCTAAATATCTCAGTATCAGTATCTTTTTCTAAGATGATCTTTTTATCATCTATTAGTTCAAATTTATCATATTTATCATGAATAGAACTTTTAATGACGTATATATTTCCCCTTAAGTTGTTAATTATCTTTTCTACTAAAGTAGTTTTTCCAGAGGCTTTGCTCTTACCCGAAACTAATATTTTAACCAAAATAATACCCCCAATATATAAAAAAATCCTATGTCTAGGTATGTTTTTATATTTCTACCTAAAACACAGGATTCCTTTTTATAATTTATATATATATTAAATTTTCTAATCATGTTTATCGAACAAATGTCAGTTATTTTGCTAGATCCATCCTTTGATTTCTTCTTTAGTAGGAACCTTGCCGGTTACTTTCATTTCGCCGTCTAAAGCAACAGCCGGGGTTAACATTACTCCCCGTTCAGCCATTTCGTTCATATCCTGAACTTTAATTACTTCTGCCTCTAAATCTAACTCATCAATAACTTCTCTTATATTACTTTCTGCCTTCTTGCAGTTTGGACAACCCGATCCAAATACCTCAAATTTTCTCATTAAAATCATCTCCTCAATTTTTTTATATTACAAACGTTCCGTAGATAAAACCACTAAAGGTAGCCATTACAACCACCAGACTAATAAATACCAAAGTCTTTTTAGTTCCCATTACACTTCTAATCACCAACATATTAGGTAAACTCAAGGCAGGTCCAGCTAACAGCAAGGCTAAGGCAGGACCTTTGCCCATTCCTAAACCCATCAAGCCCTGTAAAATAGGGATCTCGGTTAGGGTTGCAAAGTACATAAATGCTCCTAAAATTGAAGCTGTAAAGTTAGCTAGAAGTGAATTTCCGCCAACAAAGTTAGATATCCAGCTGGCCGGTATTATACCTGCTTCATTACCAGGTCTGCCCATCAAAAATCCGGCTACAATTACACCGGCAAAAAGTAAAGGTAAGATCTGTTGAGCAAAATCCCAGGTTGAATCAACCCAGTCCTTTAATTCGTTTTTAGTAAACCAGCTTTTTAATTGAATACCAAGGAACACAAGTAAAGTAATGGTAACCGGCCATTTAATACTGAAAATAAATCTCCAAAAACCGGTCTCACTACTCGGCTTTGCCCAGGCTGCAAAGATTAATATTAATACTAAGGTTACAAAGTATATTAAGTTTTGAAAACTATTTCTGCTTTCCTTACTATCATCACCCAGGGCAAAATCACCTTTTAGTCTTTCCTTATCTTCTTTTCTAAAAATTATCGCCATCAATACACCAATTACTACTGCAAATACGATGGCTCCGACTGCCCGTGCTAATCCCAGCTGCCAGCCTAAAACTCGTGCTGTCAGGATTATTGCCAATACATTTATAGCGGGTCCCGAATATAAAAAAGCGGTAGCTGGTCCGATACCGGCCCCTCTTTTATAGATACCGGCAAAAAGTGGTAAGACCGTACAGGAACAAACTGCCAAAACTGTGCCTGAAACTGAAGCCACAGAATAGGAGACCCATTTCTTTGCTTCACTACCAAAGTATTTTATGACAGCATTTTTAGAAACGAAATTTGCTATGGCACCTGCGATAAAAAAAGCAGGGATTAAACAAAACAATACATGTTCCTGGGCATACTCTTTTACCATATAAAAAGATTCCAAAAGAGCCTGCTGGAATTTCGGATTATTAATTGGTACATAAAAAGCAGCCAGAAAAACTGCTATGTATAAAGATAGTTTTTTTACTTTACTCATTTTTTTCACCTCAAATATTATTAGAATAAATTCAGCCTCTCATTTATTTCATCTTTTATCACATTATCAACACATGCAAAGAAGTTTATTATACAGGGGGTTCTCAGTGAATAATATACTTTCAAACCTTCCTTTTTCGATTTCACTACTCCGGCCTCTTTTAAGATATTTAAATGTTTTGAAACCGAAGATTGGTTCAAATCCAGGGCTTCTTCGAGGTCAGATACACACATCTTACTCTTTTTTCCCAGACTATCTACAATCTTTAATCTATATTTATTGGCCAGTGATTTCATGATCTTTTCTCTCGCTTCAAATAATTTTTCTTCCATTGTCTACACCACCTTATGAGTATATTACCATATTAGAATATAGTTGTCAAACAAAATAGGGGAAGCCCTTCCCCTATTTATTATATCTTTTCTATTTCTATTTCAATCACATACTCATCTGTATGAAATTCGAAAACCATCTTGTATTCATCTTCAGTATATGTAAATCGCATTATTATCACCTCGAAATAATCATTCTTTTTTCGCTATCACCAAAAATTCCATATCTTTTTTGTTCACCTTTCTCTTTCTATTAAAGTTGCCAAGTTCACATCCATATATATCAATTTGCTTAAATCCTATATTTTTAAGTCTCCACTTAATTTCACTGGGAGTATAATATCTTTGCTTAGCTTGAATAGTTTTTTCTTTACCGTTATCATCTGCCACTTCTAGTTCAAATTCTTCCCTAAATGTTTTTAGATCTAAGTTTTTATTGTCTTCTGCAATTTGTTTAAAGACATTGAGGACGGTTAGTATTAATTTCCCGTTATCCTTTAATGCATTATAGGCATTTTTAAGTATCCTGTAGTCTTTTTCATCATCTTCCATCAGACTAAAGGCACCTTCACACAATATTATACTTAAATCAAAATCCTTATGATAATCAAGATTTAAGGCATTCTTTATTTTAAACGTAACATCTAAACCTGCCTCTTCTCTTTTCCTTTTAGCCTGCTCAATCATAGACTCAGATAAATCTATCCCAGTTACCTTATAACCTCTTTTTGCTAACTCTAAAGAGTGCCGGCCTGTGCCACACCCTATATCTAATATATTTTTATCTTTATTGAAATCAAGTTCTTTTTCTATAAAATCAACTTCACCTTCTGTTCCTTTTACAAACGGTTCTTCTTCATAACTTTTACCATAATCTTCATATAAATCTTCATACCATTTTAATCCCACATTTAATACCTCCTTATTATTGTATTTAGTTCTTCATTAATTTTTGCCATTTAATCTTGTTGGCTTTTTTGGCATTGTACTTTTCTTTTAATTTTTGATACTCTATCTCCTTTTTCATTTTGAAGTAGTTATTTAATCTATCTTCACTTAACTTACCATCTTTTACAGCATTTTTAACTTCACAGCCTGGTTCATGGGTATGAGTACAGTCATTAAACTTACAATCTCTCGCCAACTGTTCTATCTCACTAAATACATTATCTAATGAATTTTCATCCACCCAGAGTTGTATTTCTCTCATACCGGGGGTATCAATGATAACTCCCCCGTCAGGTACTAAAAAAAGTTCTCTATTAGTAGTTGTGTGTCTTCCCCGCGCATCATCTGCCCTTATATCCTTTATATCCTGTTTCTTTTCTTCTAACAGCAGATTGATTATGGAAGACTTACCAACGCCGGAAGAACCGACTAAAACTGCTGTTTTATCGGGATTTAATATTTCCCTTATTTTCTCAATACCTTCATTGTTAACACAACTTGTTATTATATATTCAGTACCAAAAGCAATATTATTGATTTTATCAATATAATACTCTCTATCATCACATAAATCTGATTTATTTAAAATAATTATCGGTTTGGCTCCACTATCCCAGGCAATCGTCATATATCTTTCTAAACGGCGGGGATTAAAGTCCTGATTTAAAGAAGTAACAATAAAAATTATATCGATATTTGCCGCTATAATTTGTTCTGCCTCTTTTTTACCGGCCTGGTTTCTGGAGAGCTGACTCTTTCTGGTTAAGACTTCTTTAATTGAACCATTACTTTCTTTGTTATACTGATCAAAGATTACCCAGTCCCCCACTACTGGAAAGTTACCTTTACTGGACTTAAAGTAACTACTACCAGATAAAGTGGCCATTATTTCTCCCTCAGTAGTTATAATTCTATATAAATCTCTATACTGAGCTGAGACTCTTGCTAATTTATTTTTATCCTCTATATTATATTCAAATCTATTTAAACCTAATTTATTAAAATTCATTTTTAGCTCCCTTCTTATCTAAAAACAAAAAACCACAGGTACAATAAACCTGTGGTAATATAAACTCATTTATATTATTTTTTCACCTAAAGTTAAACACAGAGTTCATTAATCATCAGTTCTAATCCCGCCTAAAGTCAGTGGGCATAGTAATCCCCGGGATTAAAACACACCATCTTCAGTTTGATGAGATTAAAGAACTCTCCTCTTCATTAAAACATCACTCACTTTAATATTATTTTCACATTTAATATTATAACCAAACAATGAAATAATGTCAACAAAAAATTGTATTTTTTCATGAATTTATCTAAATTTTTTAAAAAAATTAAATTTAACCTCGCAAGAATTAATTAATCGATGACAGCTGTACTCCAATTTGATATTTTTAACCAGATTAATCCCAAGAGAGATCCCCCCAGATGGGAAAGGGCAACTGCCCACCAGAGACCCACCTGAGACATAGAAAAAATTGTAATTAATAAATAGGCTATACCTAACCTAAACACCCATAAAGATGAAGAAGATATTACCATAGGTGGAACCGTTTTACCGGCTCCCTTAAAAACACCATTGCCCACATACATAGCTCCCAAAAATCCGAAGGTCAAAGCTACAATCCTTAAATAGCTGGAACCATATTTAACTACGGCTGGGGCATCATTGAATATTTTAATTACAAATCTGGGTTCAAAAAATAGTACAATACCTAAAATACTCATGCTAATAAATATGATACCTATACTGACCAGGGCGGTTTTTTCAGCCCTTTCCTTTTTATCTGCCCCAATGTTTTGACCGACCATCGTGGTGGCAGCCGCTGCTACCCCAAAAGCTAAAATAGT
The DNA here is from genome assembly GCA_035312025.1 of Halanaerobiales bacterium. Classification (GTDB taxonomy): domain Bacteria; phylum Bacillota; class Halanaerobiia; order Halanaerobiales; family M55B127; genus M55B127. The sequence continues at coordinate 5,982 of DATGCJ010000010.1, forward strand.
TGGTAAACTAATAATCCTATTGACAATCCCGTAAGCAGCCAAAGTCATGGTCCCAAAACCGGCAACTAAACTGGTCATGAGCACCTGTCCCAAAGAAATCATAGACTGTTCAACTGAAGAAGGTACTCCTATTCTTATTATCTTTTTGATAATACTAAAATCCCATTTCAGGTTAGATAACTTTAAATAAAATCCATCTACACCCTTTTCAATAATTATTAAGGCATAAATGGCCACTATCGCGCGGGCAATAATAGTTGCTAGAGCAGCCCCCACTACCCCTAACTCGGGGAAAAAGCCAATCCCAAAAATAAATAAAGGATCTAAAATAATATTAATGGTTACAGAAAAGAACATCATAATTGAGGGTGTTTTTGTATCTCCAATCCCCCTTAATATTGAAGAGAAAATGAAGAATATAAACATAAAGGGCATACCTGTAAAAATGGTCCTAAGATATCCGGCTGCATCAGGCACTATTTCCGGTTCTGCCCCCATCAATATGATAATATCGTTAGCTAAAACAGATCCTACTATACTGATTACAATTGCTAAAAATACTATAAATGAAAACAGCTGACCGATAATATTATTTATCCTTTTCACATTACCGCGTCCTTTATGCTGGGCTATTAAAGCGGTACCGGCAATAGTGAGTCCCGCTGCTATTGAAATCATCATAAAGACAATCGGAAAGCTAATTGAAATAGCGGCAACCGCTTCCGGACCTACTCTACCTAACCAGAGCGTATCCGCCAGGTTATATAAGGTCTGCATCAATTGGCTTAACATAATGGGCCAGGCTAAAGTAATTAAAGATTTCAAAATAGGCCCTTCAATAATATATTTATATTTTGCTGAATGTTTTTCAATTTCTTTCAAAAAAATCAACTCCATTGACTGCTATGAACTTAACTAGGAACAATCCCGCTTCCGCGGGATTGTTTTAATCATCATAATTTCTTTTTGAAATATATTCAAAATAGAAAATAAGTAAACCTATTCCTATAATTATCATCTCAAAAACTAAGATAACCATCCCTATATTATTTGCCATTGCCGCAAACCAGGCCGGCATATTCTCACTCATTTTTTGGCCTGTTTGCACAAAGTGGGCCATTGCAACCCGGCCTGAGGCAGCCAAGGATGAAAGGGCAACAATCCCTATTGAAGCAATGGCTGAAATACTGATTCCCCCGATTGCTAATAAAAAGGCAAAGGCTAAACCGGCCACGGAAAATACTCCGGCTGATAAAAAGCCAAAAGAAAGCAGCCCAATACTTAACCCTCCGATTGCAATTAAACCATAGGCTAATTTACCAAAGGCAATTACCCCCCGGGCCTTACTTCCAATCGCGATTATACCTTTGGCTACATCATAGTCGCCTTTTTCTCTATTGAAACCACTGGTCAGATGAAAAACAGGGAGGTTGCCTATTTCCATCCTACTTTTTATATCTACATGAGGTACTTTGGAAGAAAACTTAATGGCATTAACTAAACCCATATCTTCAATATAGTCCGCATTTTCTCGGGTTAAACGAAGTGCATAGGGTATGGCCCCTTCCATCTCCTCGTTATATGCCTTAGCTTCATCATCATATCTACTTAAAATATCATCTATTTCAGCCTCAACTTGTTTGATAATTTTTTTACTCTTTTTACTATTTAGATATAGGTTCTTTCTAAAAATTTTCATGTATTTCTTCTTGATGTCCATCATTTCACCTCAAGTAGTTTATATTAAATTTCAATTAATTCGTACCCGGTTTCTCCCAGACCAAGTTCTTCTCCATAGGTCAATTGGATTGTACCCTCAGTATGATCACGAGAACCTTTAAACTTATCTTCACCCGGTTTATAGTTTTTCTCTAAGTGAGAATGTCTTAATCCTTCCTGTTTATTAACTAAATCATAACTTGCTTTATCCAGGGCAATGGGGTCTTTAGAAGCTAAAATTCCAATATCACGAACTAGGGGAGCATCACTAAAGGGAGCACAGTCACATTCGGGCGTAATATCAAGTAGGAAGTTGATATATCCGACTTTATCCAATTTGTTTTTAACCGCTCCATATGCATATTCAGTCATTCTTTCCATAAATGGCCTTATTTCAGACTCCCAGTCCATACCGATTGCATCAACAGGACAGGCCGTAATACATTCTCCACACCCGATACATTTTTTAGGATCAATAACTGCGAAATCTTCGACCACAATCGCGTTTTCCGGACAAACTTCAGCACAGGTTCCACAGGCGATACACTTATCATTATCTGATTCAATATCTACACTATGCTGATCTTTTTTACCGGCAGCTGGTGCACAGCCCATCGCTATATTTTTGATAGATCCCCCAAATCCTGCAATTTCATGTCCCTTGAAATGAGACATTACAATCATTCCGTCCGCATGGACAAAATCAGAAGCTATCTTGACTTTATTGAAATGTTTAGCACCAATTTCCACCTCTAAAAAGTTTTGGCTTCTCAACCCATCTGCGATAATAACTGGTGCATCTAAGACAGAAAAGTTAAAACCGTGTAGATTTGCTACCGTATGGTGATCTATAGAATTATGTCTCATCCCTGAATATAGGGTATTTGTGTCGGCCACAAATGGTTTACCTTTATGTTCTTTTATTTTATCTACTACTTGACGGGCAAATACCGGATTTAGATAACCGTCATTACCGTGTTCACCAAAGTGAATTTTAACAGCAGTAAAATCTTCTTCCTCAATTAAATCACCAAAACCAGCTTCATCGAAAAGCTTTTTTATCTTTTTGATCTTACTTGTGCCTTCACTTCTAGCTCTTATATCAGCGAAGTATACTTTACTCATTAATAATTCCCCCTTTATTACAATTATTTTATATCTTTTTATGTATTAATTTTTTTCATTTATTCCAAATCATATCAATTTTATCTGATAATATATTTTGTTCCATCTTTACAGGCCACATTTCCTTGATTGAATCTTCTCTCATTGCAGCCGCAATATTATGAAAGATCTGTTTATTAAACTTTATTTTATCTAATATTGTTTTAATTTCTTCTCTTTTTGTATTTTTATCATAAGGACATTTCACAAAACTATCATCATACTCTATTCTATTCTTAGCAGCCCTAATCCTCTTTTCTCTTAAATAAATTAGAGGTCTAATTATGTAGACCTCATTATTACTTAAAAATCTTTTGGGTTGTAAGGTATTAACCTGTCCTGAATACAAAATACTCATCAGAAAGGTTTCTACAGCATCATCATAATGGTGTCCAAAGGCTAATTTTTCAAAGCCGTTAGCCTTCATATAATCAACAAGTGCTCCTTTTTTAAAGTGAGCACATTTTGAACAGGGGTTATTACTTTCT
>DATGCJ010000011.1:0-7722 GCA_035312025.1 Halanaerobiales bacterium
ATTTTTCATAGTAAACCCAGTTTGGCTCAATTATTTTAAAAGAATTTCTGAAAACATCTTTGTTTTTACCTACAATTACCGCATTATTACCAATATCAAGTTTCACTACATATAAGGGATAGGGCTTTGAAATACCTAAACCCCTTCTCTGGCCGATAGTATAATGATGTAAACCATCATGTTCGCCCAACTTATTACCTTCTAAATCTAAAATTGGGCCTGGTTTGCCTATATCTTGGACCTGACTATCTAAAAATTCTATATAATTATTGTCCTTGATAAAGCATATATCCTGACTATCGGGCTTATCATGAATTTCTAAATTATAATTTTTAGCCATATCTCTTATTTGTTCTTTGGAGAAATCGCCCATCGGAAATAATGTTTTTTCTAACTGGGCTTGTGACATTCGATAGAGCATGTATGATTGATCTTTATCTTCATACTTTGCCCTTTTCAATAAATGGCGTTTATTATGTTCTATCTTGGCATAATGACCCGTAGCCATATAATCAGCCTTGAATTCTTTGACTTTATCTAATAAAAAATTGAATTTAATCTTCCTATTACATATAACACAGGGATTGGGAGTCCTTGCCTGTTTATACTGCTCTATGAAATCATCAATTATAGTATCTTTAAATTCCCTGGTAATATTACTGGTATAATGTTCAATATCCAGTTGATCAGCTACATCTTTGGCATCATTAACAGCCTGTCTGTCTTTTTGACTTAAAGAATTTTTCTCCGAAAACATAATAAAAGTTAAACCAATAACTTCATATCCTTGTTCTTTTAAATAAGCAGCCGCCACAGAACTATCAACTCCACCGCTCATTGCAACTAAAACTTTTTGCATAATGAAACTCCTTTAATTTTCTTTTTGCAGTTTAATGGCTCTCTGTTTTAAATCTTCCAAGGTGATATTAACAAGAAGATCTTCAATTCTTTCTTTTAATTCAATCCATAACTCATGAGTAGCACATTCTTTAGAAAAGTCACATAAAGATTCATCTGCTATACAATCCACAATATTCAAGGGTCCTTCCAAAGCTACCAGAACTTCTTCCACAGTTATATCTTCAGGAGCTTTATTTAATAGGTAACCACCGTTTGCTCCTCTTACACTCTTTACAAGACCTGAATTCCTTAAGTTTACAAATAACTGTTCAAGATACTGTTCTGATATGTTTTGTTTTTCTGAAATTATTCGTAAAGGAATTGCACCAGAATTTTCATTTTTGGCAAGCTCGATCATTGCCCTTAAACCATATCTACCTCTTGTAGAAACTTTCATATTTTTAATACCTCCATTATATAGATGAGTAAACCTATCACTATATTATATTTTACCATTTCATACTTATTATATCAATTAGATATAAATTTCACAAATATAATTTTTTCAAAATTTCAAATTCTACTTTATTTCCTGTCTGTTCAATTAGCTGATTTTTTAAATTAGTATATTTTTCAGGATCTAAGTAAAAATATATTTCTGCTCCTTTTTCACTATACTTAGTTTCTTTGATTTTACCTTTGAAAGCTTCTACCTGGCCAAGCATGGTACCAACTATCTGATAATTACCCTTGGCTTTTAGGTAGTAGTATAAATCTAATTTTTTTATCCCAGCTTTTTGAATAACCTGTTTGGCTGTGCCCCCATAAGCTCTGATCAGTCCCCCTATTCCCAACTTGGTTCCGCCGAAATAACGGGTAACAACTATTACTGTATTTACTAGGTTTTCTCCTTTGATTGTTTCTAATACAGGAGGACCTGATGATTTGGAAGGCTCTCCATCATCATCATAATATTTAATATTATCTTCATCTTTTAAAATTATGTAAGCACTCACATTATGTGAAGCATCGTGGTATTTCTCTTTGATAGTAGTTATGAACTGTTCCGCTTCTTCTTTAGACTTCACGTGCTTGATATTACCCCAGAAAATACTGTCTTTGACTTTGTTTTTAACTTCTGAGGTAGAATCAGGTATTTTTATCTGCAAATCCATTTTATCACCCGGGTTCATTATCTTTATCTTTCAATTTTTTTAGAAAATCCCTTAACCTTTTTTCATTACCTAAATCACTGAACTCAAAAAATTTCTGTTTATCTATTTCTTCGGGGAAGTAATTTTGCTTTACATAATTGTTTTTATAATTATGGGGGTATTTATATTCTATTCCCCTCCCTAAATCCTTAGCACCTTTATAATTAGAAGATCTTAGATGCACGGGTACTGTACCGGTAGGATTATTTCTTACAAAGTCCAAGGCCTTGTCTATAGCTTTAACAGCGGTATTACTTTTGGGAGCTGAGGCAATATATATAACGGCCTCTGCCAGTGGTATTCTCGCTTCCGGTAAACCGACTTTAGTTACCGCCTCAAAAGCTGCATTAGCCACCAGAAGGGCCTGGGGATCTGCTAAACCCACATCTTCAGCTGCGTGAATAATAATCCTTCTGGCAATGAATTTAGGATCTTCTCCTGCTTCTATCATCTTTGCCAACCAAAAAAGGGCTGCATCAGGATCAGAACCGCGCATACTTTTGATCAAGGCAGAGATATTATCATAGTGATTATCACCTTTTTTGTCATAGTTCAATGATTTTTTCTGAAGTGCTTCCCTTATAATATCCTTAGTTATTAAGATCTTACCCTCCCCATTAACGGGAGTTGTTAATACAGCCGATTCCAATGTGTTTAAAGCTACTCTTGCATCACCTTCTGAAATTTTTGCAATAAAATCAATAGTATCCTCATCTATCCCAATATTATAATCAGCCATACCCATTTTTGAATTTAGAGCATCGTTAATGATATTAATAATATCTTCTTTCTTTAAAGGCTCTAATTGAAATATCCTAGACCTCGATAAAAGGGGTGAATTGACTTCAAAATATGGGTTTTCTGTGGTTGCACCGATCATAATTACAATCCCTTTTTCTACAGCGGGTAATAAAGCGTCTTGCTGAGCTTTATTAAATCTATGTATCTCATCTATAAACAGTATCGTCCTTGTATTATAGAGGTCTTTTTTCTCTTTAGCCTCTTTTATAATGTCCCTTATATCCCCCACCCCTGAGGTTACCGCATTTAAAACTTTAAAATCCGAATCAGTGTTCTCTGCAATTACGGAAGCAATACTGGTCTTACCAGTTCCCGGAGGACCATAAAGTATTAAAGATTGTATTTGATCAGCTTCAATTGCTCTCCTCAAAATTTTATTTTCACCTAGAATATCGGCCTGTCCGTAGATATCATCGAGAGATTTTGGTCTCATTCTGTAAGCCAAAGGTTGTTGATGATTATCATTATTTTTGTCATTTTCAAAAAGATTGGGCAAAATATCACCTCTCAGCATCAATTATATTTTGGTCAGTAATAATTTTATCAACAGGTAGATCATGTTGATCTACCGGTAACTCATTTACTATAAATTCTGAACAAGTAATACCAACTTTATCAACATTGGCTTCTACTTTGCTTAAAAATTGATCATAATAACCTCCGCCATAGCCGATTCTGTAACCCTGTTTAGAAAAGACTAATCCGGGTACAATAATCAACTCGATATTTTTAACAGAGGTATTATCTTTTAATTCTTTTCTTGGTTCTAATATATCGAATACACCCGGTTTTAAATCTTTTGCAAAGTCTTGAATTTTACTTACTTTCATTTCATCTAGATTTTTGTCTATATAAGGGACATATATATTTTTACTGTTATCCTTTAACCATTTTTTAATTATTCCATGGGTATAAACTTCATTTCTAAAAGAAACAAAGATCATAATATCTTTATAATCATGTTCCTGGACATATTCATCCAATTTATTTATTATCACTTCACTCTTGTTTTTTATAAATTCATCGGACAAATTTTGTCTTTTTTCAAAATATTTTTCCCTTAATTCTTCTTTTAAGCTCAATTTTAATCACCTCTGTAAAGCTATTATATAATATAATATTCTTAAATCAAATAAAAAAATCCCCAATTAAGGGGATAAAGAATCCACCGTGCCGTAGGTATCATTTAATTTTGATCCCTTTCCGCCAAGTGGGTGCCCTCCTATCTGGTTTGTATGTCCTGCTAGAGGCATATACGCTGCAGATAGAGTCCAGGCTCCCTTTCAAAGAGTGTTGGTCAAAATTTTCTATAACCCTTACGCACACAGTAGAATTTCTTTAATTATATATTACCATAAACTTTTTGGTATTTCAATCCAAATCAACTAACTTGATATGTAATTCATCAAGCTGTTTCTTATTTACTATTGAAGGAGCATCGGTTAAAGGTGAAGTAGCTTTTTGTGTTTTGGGAAAAGCAATAACATTTCTAATTGAATCTGTATTTCCTAAAATCATTATTAACCTATCTAAACCAAGGGCAATACCTCCATGGGGAGGTGTCCCATATTCAAAAGCATCCATTAAAAATCCGAATTTGTTTTCAATTTCTTCTTCCGTAAAGTTCATTGCATCAAAGATTTTATGCTGTAACTTTTTATTACTTATCCTAATGCTTCCTCCCCCAAGTTCTTCACCATTTAATACTATATCATATGAGTTAGCCTTAACTTTATCCAGCTCCCCATCTAATTTATCAATATCCTCTGGTAAAGGGGCTGTAAAGGGGTGGTGTTTGGCTGCATATCTACCTTCTTCTTCCTTGTACTCAAAAAGTGGAAAATCTATAATCCAGGTGAACTCATACTTATCTTTGTCAATTAAATCAAGTTTCTCTCCCAGATGAACTCTTAGCTGGCCTAAGGCTGTTGCAACTATATTTGGTTTATCAGCTACAAAAAGCATTAAGTCGCCCTGAGCTGCTTCCATTTTATTGATAATTTTTTCTATCTCTTCGTCTGATAAGAATTTTGCAATAGCTGAATTAACCCCATCTTCAGTAATTTTAATCCAGGCCAGGCCTTTAGCCTCATAAAGTTTTACAAAGTCTTCTAATTCATCAATTTTACTGCGTGAAAACTCCGCTCCCCCTTTAACTGTAATACCTTTTACCTGACCACCTTTTTTAATAGTGCCACTAAAGATATTAAAGTCGCTATCTTTTACAATATCAGAGATATCTTTTAACTTCATATCAAACCTTAAATCGGGTTTATCAAGTCCGTATTGATCTATAGCCTCCTGATATGTCATAACCGGGATTTCATCTGGTAACTCTATATCCTGGATTGCAAATACTTCTCTCAATAGATTTTCTGTAATTTCAAAAATATCCTCCCTGGTCACAAAAGACATCTCAATATCAATTTGGGTAAATTCAGGCTGCCTATTAGCTCTTAAATCTTCATCCCTAAAACACTTGGCAATTTGGAAATATCTTTCCATACCAGAAACCATCAGCAGCTGCTTAAACAGCTGGGGAGACTGGGGTAATGCATAGAAGTGTCCAGGGTTAATTCTACTGGGTACAAGGTAGTCTCTTGCCCCTTCTGGAGTACTTTTAGTTAAAAGAGGTGTCTCAATCTCTAAAAAATCATTCTCATCTAAATAATCGCGGGTCTTCTTTACTACCCGATGTCTGAGTTCCATCATATCTCTCATCATCGGTCTGCGAAGATCAAGATACCTATATTTTAATCTTAAATTCTCACCGGGATTTACATTATCTTCAATTTCAAAAGGAGTGGTTTCAGCTTTATCTAATATTTTAAGCTGGTGTCCTTCTATTTCTATTTTTCCGGTGGGAAGTTCATCATTTATATTACCGGTTGGTCTTTTCCGTACTTGCCCTTTAACAGCAATCACATACTCAGATCTTAGTTCTTCAGCCTTATCGAAGGCATCTTTATTAATATCGGGATTAAAGACAATCTGGACAAAACCTGAGCGGTCTCTCAGATCTATAAAGATAACTCCCCCATGATCTCTTCTTTTTTGTACCCAACCCATAACGGTTATTTCGTTTTTTTCATCATCTATTCGTAGTTCACCACATTTGTGGGTCCTTGTATATCCTTCTAATTTTCCTAACACTTATAATGCCTCCTTTAGATCATCTTCTCAATACTCTCTACTAATGTATCTAACTTTATCTCCTGTTCCTCGCCATTTTTCATATTTCTTACTGTAGCTTTACCGCTGTTTAATTCATTCTCACCAATAATTACGGTGTAAGTTGCGTTCATTCTATCGGCAGACTTCATCTGTCCACCCACACTTCTACCTAAATAATCTATTTCGGCTTTTATATTATTCTTTCTAAACTCATCAAGCAGCTCAAAACAAGCTTTTTTAGCTTTATCACCGATAGTTGTCAGATAAATATCGATACTTTTATCGACAGGGATCTCAATCTCCTGTTTTTCTAAAGTTAATAGTAATCTTTCTATTCCTAAAGCAAATCCAATACCGGGAATATCTTTATTACCAATTTCTTCGGCTAATTTATCATATCTACCACCGCCGAAGATCGTATCCTGGGCACCCAAACCCTCATATTTAACTTCAAAAGCTGTTTTTGTATAATAATCCAAGCCTCTTACTAGATTAGGATCTATCTCATATTCGATATCTATATTTTTTAAATTTTCCTGTAAGCTTTCAAAATGTACCTCACATTCATCACAGAGGTGATCTATAATTTTGGGAGCGTCTTCTATTACCAGCTGACAGCCCTCATTTTTACAGTCTAAAACCCTTAATGGATTTGTCTCAATTCGATGTTTACAATCTTCACAGAGAGCTTCTTTATTCTCATTAAGGTATTTTTTTAATTTTTCTAAATATTGAGGTCTACATTTTGGACAACCAATTGAATTGATATAAAGAGTTAGATCTTCTAATCCCAATATATCCATATAATGCATACCAACTGCTATAACTTCAGCATCGACCATGGGATCTTTTGTGCCGAATACCTCTATACCCAGTTGATTAAACTGTCTATAACGCCCGGCTTGTGGCCTTTCATATCTAAACATGGGGCCAATATAATAATATTTGGTGGGTTGGGCCTTTCCATAAATCTTATTTTCTAGAAAAGACCTCACCACTGAAGCAGTCCCCTCCGGTCTGAGTGTAATACTTCTGCCCGATTTATCTTCAAAGGTATACATCTCTTTTTCAACTATATCTGTTACTTCTCCGATACCTCTTTGAAATAATTCTGTATATTCAAAGATGGGGGTCCGAATCTCATCATAATTATATAAATCAAAGATATATTTTGCTTTTTCTTCAATATAATTCCATTTCGCCGATTCCGGCGGAATTATATCATTTGTACCGCGTGGAGCATTTATCATTATATTTCACCCTTATTTACTTATTAATAAAATTAACTTTACTGATCATTTTCACTCTCAGGTTTTGTTTGTTCAATTTCTTCTTCAATTGAGGTAGCGTCTTCTGGCTGTTCAGATTGCTGTTGTTGCTGCTGACTCTGCATATTCTCCTGTATTTCAGTTATTCTCTGCATTTCTTTTTCTGCTTCTTTATTTGCACCTATATTATTAAAAGCCATGAATAACTTATAATGGGCATAGAAATTATCTCCGGCCAGTTCAGAAGCCTTATTATACTGCTCAATTGCCTTTTCTTTATTCTCCCTGTTAGCATAATATTCGCCGAAGTTTAATCTTAATTCCCAATTTTCAGGATAATCTTCTAAAGCAGTATTAAAAGTTTCTAAGGCTTTGTCATACTGTTCAGCCCCTGCATAAGCCTGGGCTAAATAAGTATATATGCT
>DATGCJ010000012.1:0-2177 GCA_035312025.1 Halanaerobiales bacterium
TATCCCTTAAGATTGCGGTTAGCGAAACTTTACGAGCTTGTGGACTGACTACTCTTTCTATGTAATTCTTATAAAAATTATTAAATAAACTATTGTTATTAAGTTGCAAGGTAAACTCATCAATTTCACTCCCAAAGTTTATTGACTTATTGCCTATAGCATTTAATCCAGCTATGTAAGTGGCTGGTGTAGTGTTGCTACCTTGGAATGTTATACCATTAGCTTGTTTTCTGTCAGTGTAAAATATTATTGGTTCATTAGATATAGGTTCTTTTTTCTCATCGACATACCAACTGAATAGAGTATTTGTTGGCTGTCCTGTATCTCCTATGGTTAGCTTTTCAAAAAGTATTTTATAAAATTCAGATTTAATATTGTAGTTTATGCCTCCTATGACTTTAGTAGGGTCTTCATTCTCTAAGATAAAATCTAAATTTCCAAATTCGTCATCTACTCTTTTATTGCGTTCTTTGATTAAAATAGATTCCGATTGATTAAACTCAAAGTTAAACTCCTTAATAGTCTCCACCCTAGATACTGTTACGTCTTCAATATCTACAAGACTGCTTATATCTTGAGTGCCACCATCATCATAGAAACTATCTAAACTTTTTACTTCTATAACACCATCTACAACCCGAGCTGTTAAATTAAATGTTTTAAAAATAGACGTTAGGAAGTCTATAACTTTCATTTTAGGTATTAAATCGTTTATTCTTATTTCATTGACTGCATTGAAAACAAGAAAATCTGATGTTTGTGTTTCTTCTTCTGTATCGTCTTGAGGATTACCGCTAAACTCCCTTCTTTTAATTTTTAATTGTACATCTAATTGCGTGATTGCGTTATTTTCACTTCTTAAAATTAAAAGCGGTACATAGTTCTCAGAATTGATTCCTGAGTCTGGAGAAGCAAGTTGTAATAGTTTAAAAATTTCAAAGGTGTCATTATCAAACTCATGCGTTCCTGCTGTTAATTCTTCACCATTAAAATTATTAATAACTTCATAGTTAACTGACCCTGTGCCTTGTGCAATTATTGTATATGTTAATTCATATCTCCTAAATGCAATGGGGTTGGAATTAGTAAAAACCTGTAAAAGGTTATCAAAACTACTATCAAACTCATTATTAAATAGTTCTATAACTATGTCGGTCTCAGCTCCTATTTGCCCCAAGGTCCTGTTTAGCCATAAATATAATCCTGTAAAGTCATCAGTGCCAAAAAAGTCATTAGAGAATGTCATATTATACTCTGCTTCTATAGCCTCTATTATTCTAGTCAGTCTTATAGCTGGCTTTAAATCTCTATAGTTTAAATTGCTTCCTGAAAAATTGCCGTTTTCATTTACTTTCTTGAGTTGCCCACTGTTGTTATAAGCGTATCGGCTGCCCACTGAAATAAATGGATAGCAAATATCATTTTTAAAAAAAGTAGATGTAACGTTACCGTTAACAATAGAAAGATAATTGATAAAACCTGCCTCAACATTATCTTGTGTGTAACTATGATCAAAATTAGATAAATAAGACAAGTCGCTTAATCGGTCTTCTTTGAATATATCTTTCAGCTCTGATATTTCTCCTGTGAAAAATATCTTGTAACTTGATGGTTTGTTATTTTTAAGTTTTACGTTCTCGATTTGAATAAAACCTTTTCGCCACGTTGCCCCATTTTTCGTTATAACTGACCTTACTTTTTCCCTTGGATCAAAACCATCTATAATATCAAAGTTGTAAAAGTTCTTGAATATTTTATTATTTCTTTTAGTGGCTGGCACGCTAAACTGCCTTGAAAATGTAGTAAAGATTTTGCCAATATCTTTAATATTCTGAATAGAGTCATTCACTTGTATATTCTCATCTTTATACAAGTCAATTTTTTCATTATTTAAAAATACCTCTATCATCTTATACTGTTTATATCATCGTTAGCAAAGTCAAAGTCAAAGTCGTAATTGATTAATTTGTCATTAACCTTAGTCTTTTCTGTCCATTTGCTATCGGTTAAGATAGCTGGCTCATCGTCAATCCAGTACATCTCACTGTACAATAGTTGCTTAAATACGGTGTTAAAACTTTCAGGATAAAAACCACTCGATATTTTTACGCTTGCCTGCGCTTGTTTGTTGTATACTCTACGTTGTCCTAGATGCGGATATACTTGTCCGTTTGTTA
>DATGCJ010000013.1:0-2637 GCA_035312025.1 Halanaerobiales bacterium
AAAATTCAGCGAAAAAACATTATCACTTTTTAAGCAGGTATTTGGCCACAAAATTAAATCTTTTGAGCTGCAACTATTAAACAAATATGATCTACCTGATGAAGTTATTCGCAAAGGAATAGAACTATCAGGCACACACAATGCCCAGAGCCTTCAATATTTGCTTGATATACTGAAAGAATGGTCAAGCAGGGGTATAACTACCCTTGAAGGAATAGAACGCTATATAAGGCAATTTAAGGGGCAAGAAACAGACGAGGATTTGGAAGCTAAAGGTTACAGATAAGAATATTATTTGAAAGCAAACATAATCCCTGTCTATATAGGGTTTATAGAAAAAAATGCACTTCTAGAACACTTTTAGCGAACTATTGGAAGACACGCTGAAATTAAAGAAATATGAAAAAAAACAAAATATTAAAGTAGTTATTATCCTTGAAATGACAAGGCTTTTATAAAAAGACATATAACATACTAATAACAGTTGACAAACGGTGTTATATTTGGTATAATTATTATAGTGAGAAGTATATAAATTAATAATATTTAGCAACTCGGTAATTTAATACCGGGTTATTTTTATGTCTAATTTTAATTAATCACTCGGGGTAAAAACCGAGTTTTTTTAATGCCTAAAATTAAATAATGTTTACTAATTAACTCGGTGAAATTCCGGGTTATTTTTATGCCCAATTTTAAAATAAGGAGGTGAAAATATGAAATTTGAAAATATAGAGATCACCAAAAGACTTAATAAAACGAAAGTTGATACGCAAGGGAAGGTCTATATTCCTGCCAAGATTAGAGAATTATGTGGAATTGAAAAAAATTCTGAAGTTAATATCCAGGTGGACAAAGACAGTAAAGCAGTATTGATAAGATAGGGGGATAATATGAAGTGGGGAGAAGTAAAAAAAGGTCAACTAGTAAAGATAGGTCCTTCAAACTTTGTAGGATATATTTATAAACTAGATCATAAAGAAAAAATGGTCAAGGTGGAATGGACTGGAAGTTGGTGTGATTGGAATAAGCCTGAAAAATTAGATTTAATTGAAATATCAGATTTTAATCATTTCATTAAAGGTTGGCAAAATGCTAGAAAAGATTATTAAAATAAAAAAACTACCTGCCGTTGAACAGGTAGCAATCAATGTAAACCTACTATTAAAACCAACTTCTTGCGAAAGGAGGTTTTACAATTCACATTATAGCAGAGAATGGTCAGCAAATCAATAACGACAAAAAAACAGCTGCTTTGGAAATGAGCCGTAAAGGTTATCATTTACTACCTTTAAAACCAGGTGATAAGATACCATATTTCGATTTATTGCCAGGAAATTCAACAGATATATTTAAAGAAAATCAAGCTAAAAGTAGTTTAGTTGAAAGTTGGATTAAACAAGATCCGCAGGTTAATTTAGGAGTATTCGCTGGAACTGAAATATCAAAAAATTACAGATTAGTTATAGTTGACTTTGATAAAGAAATGAATTTCGGACTACCAATTACACCAATGGTCAAGACTAAAAGAGGTTATCACGCATATTTTAAGTGTAGAACTGACAGGCTGCCAGAAGCCCACAAAACGCCCAGAGGGGAAATTAAAACATCGGGGTATGTAGTAGCTCCACCAAGCAAACACCCGTCAGGAATGGTCTATAAATGGGCTGATTACTTAAGTTTCATTGATGTAGGCCTGGCAGAATTTCACCAACGAAGCGAACAGATAATATCATTTTTAGAAGGAACGAATTCCGACCGTTTTTATTATAATCAGAGAGATGAAGATAAGTTAAACACTACAATTAATATTAATAGTAGTGTTAAGAATAGAGATCCTCTATCTATTAGTAAAGATATAAAAGAAAATAGAAAGAAGTTAGAGCAGTTAAGTAGGTCTGAAGAAGTGGCTTTATCAGTAATGAGAGAAGTGTTTGAAATAGAGGTCGGAAGGGTAGGAAGGACTTTTAATTGCCCGTTACACGAAGAAGAAAATCCTTCAGCAGCCTTATATAAAACTGACAACGGTGTTATAGGAATGAAGGACTTCCACAGATCAGGGGCTTTTTACACGCTGCCACAGTTATATTATGAATACAAAACAGGGAATGACAACAGATTAAGAGGAGCTTCTTCTTTAATTTGGTGGATAAGGTTATTAAAAGAAGTTGGATTTGTAGAGCCGCCCAGAATTATGCCACCAAAACCATTAGAAAAATTATCTAAAAATCAAAAGATATTATACAAAGCGTTTATCAACTTATTAGAATTGCAACAAGTATATGATCCAAACCAAAAAGCAGCTCCTTTTAGTCATAGGTTTGCAGCTAGTTGGAGCGGTTTGAAGTATGAAAGTGTAAGAAGTGCCAAGCGTGGACTATCTAAAAAGAAATATATAAAAAAAGTTGAGCCTGGTGATCGTAAAACTAGAAAAGCAGGTAAATGGGCTTTAGTTAGAGATTAAAAATAATTAAAAGGTGGTGTATTATGCAAGAGTTACTATTATCAGCAATATTAATAAGCGGTTTATGTGTAGTCAGCTTTAAAGTAGGCGGAATTATATCAACAAAAATAAATAAATAAAGATATGTATTCGTAGATACTAGTTATAAATATGTAGTCGCAGAAAAGGTATAT
>DATGCJ010000014.1:0-7080 GCA_035312025.1 Halanaerobiales bacterium
ATAAAGCTGTAATTATTCCCCCTACTAATATTATCAATAACCAGAAGAAAAACAGGGCCGAAATCTTATATATCTCATCTCTGGGTATTAATTTCTTTTCTATCCTTAAAGGCATTACTGCTCTTTTTGGTAGATAAAACTTCTTAATTTCTCTTCCAAACAATTTATTTAAAACTGCAAATCTTATAACCTTGATACCTCCGGCTGTAGAGCCCACACAACCCCCGATCAACATCAGAAAGAGAAATAACTGCCGGGCTATCGCAGGAAAAAAGGTTGAAGTTAAAGATTCAGTCCCATAGCCGGTCGTAGTCATAACAGAAACTACCTGGAAAAGACTTTTTCTAAAGACCATCTCCAGATTAGCGAAATTAAGGGATTGGTTGAACAGTTTGCCCGTTAAAATAAGTAACATCACTGTGCCAATAATTCCCCAAAAATATTTCATCTCAAAGTTTGTAAATACTTCTTTTATATCTCCTTTAAGCACTTTATAGTGGATTAAAAAGTTAATACCACCCAATAACATAAAGAATATCATTATATACTCAATCGCTTTATAATAGGGATGCCCACTTATTGCATAATGGGCGATACTAGCGTCATAATTTGAAAACCCGCCCGTCGATAAAGTAGTTAAAGCGTGTAACAAGGCATCAAAGGGTGTTACCTGAACTGCGATTAAAAGTATAATTTGAAATACGGTAAACAGTCCATATATTAACCAGAGTATTTTTATTGACCTAAATACATTGGGAACCGGACGAGAAGTATCTATTTTGTGAGATTCGGCAGTAAACAGCTGCCACAGCTCTCCTTCACTTCTAAATGTGATAAACAGGAAAAAGGTTAAAATACCAAGTCCGCCGAACCACTGGATTAGACTACGCCAGATTAAAATTGAATGTGGTATAGTAGAAAGATTTTGAAAGACAGTAATTCCTGTTGTCGTAAAACCACTAACTGCTTCAAAGAATGCATCTATGAAACTTTTATCCAGGCCTATGATAAAGGGTATACCACCAATTATGGAGAAAAATATCCAGGAAAGTCCTACAATTAACATACTATTTGTTAATGATAAGTTAATATCTTCCGTTTTTAAAAAGGAAAATAAGATTCCTAGTCCAAAAGATATTAGGGAAGGTATATAAAAAGATTGGTAATAAATATGTGGTTCCTGATAAAGAAAACAAAATATTATTGGAATTAGAAGCCCAATACCTAATACAATAAATAAAGGACTCATTATGTATAATATGGTCTTTATCTTCCTGGAAACAATGATGGTAAATCACCCCTACATTTCTTTTTAATAATTATATAATAAATTCTAAATAAAGTAAACGTACTTAAATTAAGCAGGATTAATAAAAACAATATTGAAATTATATAATTAATAACCCTTATGATTAAGGAGCCTGATACTTATGAGTAGAAACCTTACATACAAGAAAGCAGTCGATAGTTTTAAGAAATATCTTAAAGTAGATAGGGCCTATTCCCCCCTAACTATTAAAGAATATGAACATGATTTAAAACTTTTATATAGATATCTTACTAATGAATTTGATTTTGAAGAAGATTTCAAGATCACAGACATCACTAAATATGAGGTCTCGGAATTTCTTTCCGATATCGTATTAAGTTATGATAATAGTGCAGTAACCCGAAATCGTAAGCTCTATGCAATCCGTTCTTTCTTTAAATTCTTACAAAAAAGAGAGTATTTAGATAAAAATCCCACCATGACAATTGAATCTTCCAAAACTAGAACCACCGCTGAACCTATTTATATGAAGATCAAAGAAGCCAAACAATATATAAAAACGATTAAAGAAGCTGACTTATTAAATAAAAAACGTGATTTAGCTATTGTTAAACTCTTTTTATATGCAGGTTTAAGGGTTTCGGAATTGGTCGAATTAAATTTAGATGATATTAATTATGAAGACAAATCGATTAAATTTTATGGGAAAGGGAATAAAGAAAGGTATGTTCCTCTTCATACTGATACTATAAAAGCTATAAAAAATTACTTACCGGAAAGAAATAAAATTGAGCCTAATGATAAAGATGCTGAAAAAGCCATCTTTTTATCCAGGCGGGGTAATAGAATTAGCGCCCGTTCTATTCAAATGTTTGTTAAAAAATATGCCAAAAAAGCGGGAATAAAAAATGCAAGTAAGATTACTCCCCACAAACTAAGGCATACTTTTGCAACAATTTTATACCACAATACGAAGGATATTAAAGTCCTGCAGGATCTATTGGGACATTCTAATATTTCTACAACTCAAATTTATACCCACACCGACCAAAAACAAAAAAAGGAAGCTATCGAAGAGCTTCCAGACTTTTAGATAAAAAAATGGTGGTGAGAGCCAGAGTCGAACTGGCGACACGAGGATTTTCAGTCCACTGCTCTACCACCTGAGCTACCTCACCACACAAAATTTTTTAAATATTAAATTGGTTGCGGGGGCCGGATTCGAACCGACAACCTTCAGGTTATGAGCCTGATGAGCTACCAGATTGCTCTACCCCGCGTTAAAAATGGTGAGCCATGGAGGAATCGAACCTCCGACAACCTGATTAAAAGTCAGGTGCTCTACCGACTGAGCTAATGGCCCCTAATCAACGGTTAATATATTAACATCTTTTCCCTATAAAGTCAAGAGTTTCGACCTTAATTCCACTTTAATTTATTAAATTTTTTTAAAAAAATATAATGATAAAATTTTATTTTTTTCTGATTAAAAGTGAGCAGGATTCATAATTATAATATTGAATAACTTTATTATAGAATAATTATACAATTTATAACAGGAGTTGTAATAAATGAATTTTAATTTTTTGAAAGACAAATATTTAAGTTTTGATGATTATATAGATTTTAAATATTTTCTTGCACAGATGATCTTATACGCCGTCTTTGCCGTAATGATTGCAGAAATAATAATCTCTTTTTTTATTTATAATAAACCGGTTACTGATTTAATAATTTTACGTATAATATCCATCATTTTTTATCTTTTTTTAATATTTTTTATGAAAAAAGATTTAAAAAGAATGTCTTTAATAACAAAAATACTATTTGTCTTTCTTATAATTGAGAGTGTTTTCTTTTCATTTGTTGGTTATGGAGACTATCTAATTGTTTGGATAATAGCTTCTCAATTAGTTTTCGGAGCATTCTCAACCAGTAAAGAGCTTTTAAAAGCGTTAACTGGTTATTATTTCGCACTCTATATGGGTATTTCTATATATACAGGCCAAATGGAAGTCCATCTTCACAGATATATATATTTTACTTTTATTATAACTGTAAATTATTATTTTTATTTAGGAATAGAAAAATACTTTGCACAACATGAAGTAATTAATAATATGGAAGAAGCAATTGAAGACTTAAGAAAAAACTCTTCTTTTTCTTTAAAAGATGCCTTAACTAATACCTATAATAGAAAGTCACTTTATTCTATTCTCAAAAAAGAAATCGCCTTAGTAAAACAAAATAATAATGTATCTTCTCTCGCATTTATTGACCTCGATAATTTCAAGGAAATAAATGATAAGTATGGCCACCAACACGGAGATCAAATATTAAAAGAAATCAGTACTATTTTCTTGAATGTCATCAGGGAAGATGACTATATCTGTCGCTTTGGTGGAGATGAATTTATCTTTATTCTCTCTGAATGTAAAAAAGAAACCGCTGTCGAAATAATCTCGAGGATAAAACAGGATATTAATGACCATTTAAACAGAGAAAATATCCATTTAGATTTCAGTTATGGGATTAAAGAAATTCGACCTGATATTGAAATGAGTTCTAAAGAAATTATTGAAAAAGCTGATAATCTAATGTATAAAGATAAAAATAATAAGAAGCAGAATATCTCATAAGAAAATTTAAAACTGTTAGTAAAACTCAAAAAAGTCCTCAAATGAGGACTTTTTTTATTATTTTATTATATTTATCTTTTACTCTTTCATTTTTTTCATGAAACTAGCTATGTAAGGTTTCATAAAAAAGTTTAAATCAAAAGCTAAGTAATCTTCTTCCTCTTCTCCTTCTGGTATATTTGAATACTTGTCAAACAATTCTTGGATGTGTGCTTCCAGTTCTTCAATATCATCTTCTTTAATATAAATTCTACCCATTACTAAATCCAAACTCTTCTTTGGTTCAGGATAACCGGCTTTTTCCAGGGCCTGATCCAAATTATCATGTTCTTTAGCTAATTTTAATAAATCATAATAATCTCCCTGAAGAGCATGTAATAAACCAAAAATAATATGATCTTGAATTTGGTCAGGAATCATAGATAATAATTCCGGTGAGAAACTATAGTATTCAGCCTTTTTAGAATATTTTTTTTTATCATTTTCCTTTTTAGATTGGATCATATCTTCTTTTATAAATAAGTTTAAATACTCTTCAATTAATTCCAATTCTTCTCCCGACTGTTCAGCAATTTCCTCTGCTGTTATGTATTTGTCTGCCTCCAAGGTGGATAAAACAGTTAAACCAAAAGGATCTGTTAATAGATTGGTCTGTTCAATAGTATTAGCTTTAAATGTCTTTCCTTTATTAGTATTAGACATGTTGACTTACCTCCATTATTGCTTATTATATTATCAATTCTTTTTAATATGATATTTTCCTGCTTATAAGATAAAATAAAGGGCCCTGAATTCGGGCCCTTTTTTATAACTTATTTTATTTATTCTTTGAAGGCATTATCTGGCTGCCATTCTTTCCACACTTTTCCAACTAATTCTTTGCCGGGTTTTAAAGTTGGCTTACCGGGTCTCCAGCCTGAAGGTGTTGCCTCTCCTGTTTCTCTAACGTGTTTAAATGCTTGTAATTGTCTTATAAGTTCTTCTACATTTCTTCCTACCGGTGGTGTTAAGACTTCCATAGCCTGTAATACTCCGTCAGGATCAATTAAAAATCTTCCTCTTACATCTATTCCAGCATCTTCATCATAAACTCCGTATTTTCTACCAATCTTTCCAGCAGAATCGGAAACCATTGGATAAGGAATTCCACCTTCTACCATTTTTGACAGTTCTACTTCATTCCAAATTTTATGTGATTGAATACTGTTAGTACTTACTGCAATTACTTCTGCCCCTAAATCCTTAATTTCATCATACTTGACGGCAACTGCCGACAGTTCAGTAGGTCAGACGTAAGTGAAATCGCCTGGATAGAAACAAACAATTCTCCATTGTCCCTCATAATCAGATAACTTTACTTTCTTAAAATCTCCATTGTGAAAGGCACTTCCTTCAAAATCTGGTGCCTTAGCGCCAACTTTTAACATATTTTTCCCTCCTCAAATTTAGTTTAAAAATGTGTTATTTTAAATATAGCATAAACAATAATAATTATCAATAAATATATCTAAAAAATTAATTATACAGCATTTCCATTTTTTATATATAGAATAATACAATATTTTTATACTTTTCTCATATTTCTCTTACATTTGCCCTGTATATTATTTATTAGAAAGCAAAATGGAAATATAACTAAATATTACAGCTCTGAAAATTAAAGGAGGGAAATTATTCATGAAAAAACTTAAAGCCTTTCCAAAAGGATTATTGGTAATAGTAATGGCAGCTGTATTAATCGGTACCCTTTCTACCGGTTTATATGCTCAATCCAATGATACTCCCAGTCCAACTCAACTGAGTAACCAATTTAGTCAAATAGCTGAAAAAGTTGACCCGGGAGTAGTAAAGGTTACTTCTAAAATAAAAGTTAGTGATGGACAGCTTCCTTATTATTACGATGAAGATTTTTATGAATATTTCTTTGGGGAACAATTACCAGAAGAACAACCAAAATATCAAGAAGGTTATGGTAGTGGATTTATTGTTTCTCAAGATGGTTATATCGTAACAAATGAACATGTTGTGCATAATGCCACTGAAATTAATGTAGCCATAAATGGGTTTGAAGAACCCGTACCGGCTGAACTTGTCTGGGCCGAATATGACCTGGATTTAGCCATTTTAAAGGTAGACGTTAATAAAGAGTTAAATCCCATTCCATTAGGCGATTCAAAAGCTCTAAAACCCGGTGATTGGGTTATAGCTATAGGAAATCCCTTCGGACTAAGTCACACTGTTACAACAGGTGTTGTAAGCGCTCTGGGACGTCCTATTCAAATACCCTCTAGTAGTGGTCCGGCGAGAACCTATAAAAATTTAATCCAAACCGATGCCGCAATTAATCCTGGTAATAGTGGTGGACCATTACTCAATATAAATGGTGAGGTAATAGGTATCAACACCGCTGTTAGTCAACGAGGACAGGGAATTGGTTTTGCAATTCCAATTAATGAAGTAAAAGGATATATAGACGATCTGAAAACAAAAGGAGAAATTAAAAGACCTTGGTTAGGTATCGTATATGGTCCTGTAACAGATAAAGTACAAAGTTACTTTGAACTAGAAAATAAAAATGGTATATTGGTCCACAGGGTTATGGAAGATAGCCCAGCCGCTAAAGCAGGCATAAAGCAGTATGATATAATAAAAGAAATTGATAAGCAACCAATCAAAGAACTAGAGGATGTTTCTGAAATTATAAATAATACTGAGATTGGTGATACTATAATGATTAAAGTTGTACGAGAAGGTACTTCAGAAATACTATTCGCTGAAATAGAAAAGAAACCGGCCGATATTTCTAGTAAATTCTAATTGACAAATCATAACCAAAGATTAATAACAAAAAATAAAATGGGTTCTAAAATTAGCATATAATTTTGGAACCCATTCTTTCATATATATAATAAAAATAATATCAAATTTTAAAACACAAAATAAAGGAGTGAAATTAATAATGGTTTCAAAAAAATTTATTACACTTTCATTAGTTTTCATCTTACTCTTCTCTATTCCAATGGGGGTCTTAGCTCAAGACAGTAATACAACTCAGCAAGAACAACAAACAGAGGTTGCTGCAGTAATCAATGGTAATGAAGTAACAATGAAACAGTTGAATCAATTTGCAGGAACCAATCAGCTTGTTATGAGTATTTATAGGCAAAACAA
>DATGCJ010000015.1:0-6231 GCA_035312025.1 Halanaerobiales bacterium
TATATAGGCAAGATTATATCTAGGCGAAT
Source organism: Halanaerobiales bacterium (assembly GCA_035312025.1). Lineage (GTDB taxonomy): Bacteria > Bacillota > Halanaerobiia > Halanaerobiales > M55B127 > M55B127. The sequence continues at coordinate 30 of DATGCJ010000015.1, forward strand.
GAAAAATCAGGGTATGAGTTGGAAAAGGCTGGGAGCCGAAGCGATGGTTAAGATTTTAATGTTGAGTCACAACGAAATATTAAAAACAAGATTAAATGACAAATCTTACAAGATAAAGAATCCTATAAAAAAATTAAAATATCGGGAAAGAGTCTTTAAAAGGAACTGGAATGATTGGCTGCAAGCAAGTAGGCCAGTTATATATGGACCTTGTAGCGGCAAAAACTGGGTTAAAGGCATAAAGTCAATAGCTACTATATAAATAAAATATATTGAGGTCTTTATCTTTCCCACCTTTTCTTTACGCAAACAAAATCTTATATTTAGTTGACATATCAACTTATTTGTCCTATAATACTTGTTGACATATCAACTAAATAGTTAGAGGTGTTGTATTAATGAAGGACAGTTCTATCGGTAAATATCTAAGTATCACTCATAGAGCCCATACATCTTTAGTCGATAAAAAGTTTAAGGAGAAGTTCAATCTTAGTCATGGTCAGGTATTTATCCTGATTAATATATACCGGGATGAAGGAATTTATCAGCATAGATTATGTGAAGAATATAATCTGGATAAGTCTGGTGTGGGAAGAATTTTAAAGAGGTTAGAAGAAAAGAATTTAGTGAAACGCAAATCAGATCCGGATGACAAAAGGAGAAAATTAATATTTCTTACCGGCAAAGCAAAAGAAATGAAATCTGAGTTTAAAAAACTATTAAAGGAAATCGAAGAGCAAATGAGACAGGGTTTAACTGAAGAAGAAATTAAGACCGTAACAAATATTCTCAAAAAAATATATAATAATCTAGATAAATCAAATGTTTAATCTTTTTGGAGGGATAGAATGGCTTTAGAAACAAAATCAAGCCGAATGGGTACACAACCAATCGGAAAATTACTGTTTAAACTATCTGCACCCGCAATTGTGGGGATGCTCATTCAGGCTTTATATAATATTGTAGATAGTATCTATGTAGGACGTTTAAGTACAGAAGCATTATCAGCTTTATCTGTATCCTTCCCGGTTCAGATGTTTTTAATTGCAATCGGGGTTGGTACAGGAGTTGGCACCAGCTCACTAATTTCCAGACTTTTAGGTAGAGGTAATAAAAAACGGGCCAATAATGTAGCAGAACATGTTTTCTTTATTGCAATCTTATACGGGATCTTTGTAGGACTTATTGGAATCTTCTTCTCATCTAATATAATTAGATTATTTACAGATGATCCCGTACTAATTGACTTGGGATACCAGTATATAAATGTTATCTTAACCGGTTCAATAGCCATATTTATACCGGCCACCTTCAACTATATATTAAGAGGTGAAGGCAATACTTTTGTTCCGATGCTGACGATGTTAATTGGGGCCATCTTAAATATGATAATAGACCCCTTTTTAATCTTTGGTATTGGACCATTTCCACAGTTAGGGGTAGCAGGGGCTGCTTATGCAACTGTTTTCTCTAGAATTGTGGGTGGTATCTTCATCATCTTTGTACTGTTTAGTGATAAAAATGAACTGACCTTAAAACTAGAAGACTTTGACTTTGATTTTGGGATCATTAAAGAAATATATCAGGTTGGTTTACCTGCAATGGTCAATCGGCTGCTCTTTAGTACCGCCATGGTCTTTATTAACTTAATTCTAGGAGCCTTTAATTCAACCGCAATTGCTGTTATGGGTTTAATCTTTAGAATGCAGTCCTTTTTCCTGATGATGGTCTTCGGCTTAACACAGGGTTATCTACCCCTGGTCGGATATAATTTTGGGCATAATAATCCGGACCGGATGAAAAGAACAATAATAATTGGTAATGCAGCCGCCTTATCATTTGGAGCATTAGGCTTTTTAGTATTCCAACTATTTCCAGAAACAATTATCACCTTATTTAATAGCGACCCCAAATTACTGGGAATTGGGATACCTGCCCTAAGAAGGGTAAGCATGTCTTACTTCTTTATGGTCTTAAATATTACAGGAGTGGCTACCTTCCAAGCGATCGGTAGAGGTATGCCCAGTTTTGTAATCACATTTTTAAGACAGGCTATATTTTTAGTTCCCGGCATGTATCTTTTAGGCCAGTTCTTTGGCTTAGAAGCTACCTGGCTTGCCTTCCCAATTGGGGAGTCAATTAGTTTTGCCATAATGGCAACCTGGCTTTATGGAACTATTAAAAATTCCATGTATGAAATGAAAAAACAAAAACCGCAAAAAAATACAGTTTAAAAAAATATTAATAGTTATTGAAATACAAAATTCCCATCCATCTGGATGGGAATTAACTATTTATATTTAATTTAAATTATATAATATTTACCTAAGCAGTACTTTCAATATTTTTACTATTCCTTTTAATAATAAACGATTCTAAAAACTCTCCAATCGTAAATACAACTGCCCCCAAGAATGCCGGTTCAATATTGAAATATACATTTATAAAACCTAATAATACTACTAGAGATAAAATCACAGCAAATAGATTTAAGCCCTTGGCTTTAGCAATAACTGGAGTTGATCTTTTTTTCATCATCATTCCCCAGTAGGTTTCTCTAAAGGCTCTTGCTAAGGGAAAAGCCGCAAAAGCAAGTATTACCTTTTGGGCTAAAAGAGTAATCTCATGGGAGACAGCAATTAAATTATGTAAAACAAAATATCCAATCGGTGATAAAGCAAATATGACTATTATTACAGAGGTTAGTATTCCTAAAGAAAGATTAAATATCTTAATCTTATTCATATTTTCATTACTATTATGATAAACAAGTGATATTTGATGCAGCATTCTTAACGGCCCGGCTAACATCGTAATAAGCGACCAGGAGACTCCATAAGCAGCCAGAGATCTCACGGGTGAACTACTTCTGGCCAAACCACTTTGAATTACAGGCTGAATAAACATCGTAATGATAATAGTAAAGGCCAGGGGTAAAAAGAATTTAAATATCTTATAGTAATCAAGACTTTCACTTTCAAAATCAGAGGCCGGCATCTTCTTTACAGCTTCTAAAATACTGCCCATCTTATATTGTAAACCACCTAAAATAAAGACTCCCTCTAAACCGATGCCCAGTACATAAGCCAAACAACCTGCGATAACTCCATTGATACTGTTGGTCTTTACTACCCACCATAAAAAGAAGATCATGCCGATAACTCTTAATACCACACCAGGTACAATTAAAAGTGTCTTTTTAAGTCCAGTCGCAATCCCCTGATAGGCATTTCTCAAAACCACTACTATAGGTAAAAAAGCTGTTACCATCATGGCTGAGGTAGCCAGGTTAATCTCTTTTTGGGACTGTAAACCTATAATATTTTTATAAACAAAATCACCCAGGGGAGTTATACCCAAAGACATAATCATAACAAACAAGACACCCATCAATATGAAAGCAAAATTACGGGAAAGAAAATAACTTTTCTCATCTTCAATGATAGAGGTAAAAAGTTGTCTGGTCATTATGGTAGGTGCATTGAAGATATTACTAACACTCTTTACAACCGTAAAAACAGCGATACTTAACTCCGGTAAGGGCATCCTTGCCAAAGCACTGTTAATAACTGTATGTGACATTGCTACTAAAACTGGGAAAACGGCCAGGGGTAAAAAGAACTTTATTAAAATGTGGTAACTTAATGGTTTATTTTCAGTATTCAAGCTTTCCCTGACCTCCCCGTTAATTGAATATTATATTACTTACTTAATTATTTATTATTCTTATTTTTCTTTTTCTTGGCTGGCTTTTCAACTATCATGGAATCTCTAAGATCATCAGCATATTCCTTATCTCTTAGATATTCTACAATTGTTAAGGCAAATTCCATAGCTACTCCCGGTCCGCGGGCAGTTATGATATTACCATCTATTACAACCCTATCTTCTTTATAATTACAGGACTGCATCTCTTTAGCAAAACCAGGATAACTGGTTGCATTTTTACCTTCTAGTAAATCAGCCGCTTCTAAGACCATCGGTGCAGCACAGATGGCAGCAACTAGGCCGCCTTTTTCATCTATTTTTCTAACATATTCTAATACTTTCGCATTGTCTCTTAAATTACCTGCTCCCGGCATTCCGCCCGGCAGCACGATGGCATCAAATTCATCGATATTTACCTGATCTATTCTTTTATCTGCAATAATTGGTATATCATGATCACCCATAACATCGAGTGAAGCAAGGCTAACTGTTACAACCTCGATACTGGCTCTCCTTAAAACATCGATATTAGTGACAGCTTCAATCTCTTCAAAACCTGCTGCTAAAGGTATTAATACTTTACTCATCTATATCCACTCCTTCTTATCTAATATAGTCGGTTATTGAATTACTCAACTTCATATTATCATTAAAATGGATAGTTTTAAATCCCAATTTTTTAGCTGCTTCAATATTTCTTTCACTGTCATCAATAAATAATGTTGTATCTGGCTTTAAATTATATCTATTAATTAACTTTTCATAGATTTTTCTTTCCGGTTTGACGGTCTTTTCCCGGTAAGATATTATCATGCCGTCAAAATGGTTGAAAAAATCATATTTTTCATAAACTTCTTCAAAGGCTTCTTTATGGAAGTTAGAAAGCACGTATAAATTTATTGGTTTTTGAGCAATATTATTTAAAACCTCAACATTGACCTGAATAGGAGTTAAATAGTGTTTCCAGTTATCCATGATTTCTCTTACTAACTTTTCTTTATCAGGTATCCTTTTTATAAATCTATTAGTAGCCTCTTTCGCTGTAATTTCTCCCCTATCAAGCAGGATCCACTCTTTACTGTTAAATATATTTTCAGAAATCTGTTGATGAAGTTTTTCATCTTTTACGTAATCAGCTATTATTTCATCAGAATTAAAGTCTAATAGTACATTACCTAAATCAAAGACTACATTTTTAACCATTGTTTTGACTCCTTTTAAGATAATAGTTGACAGTCTGTTTAATACCGTCCTCTATTTCATATTGAGGTTCCCAGTCCAAATAATCTAATGCCCTTGAATTATCCAAGATACTGTGCCTGATATCTCCTTCTCTTCTTTCCTTATAGATCGGTTCTAGCTTTTTAGCCAATTCTTCATTGATTAGCTTGACCAATTTATTAATAGTGGTTTCAGAACGGGTTGAAACATTTAAAGTTTTTTCACTTGCTGTATCTAAAGCCTTCAAATTAGCTTCTATAATATCATAGACATGGATAAAATCGCGGGTCTGCTTTCCATCTCCATAGATAATAGGTCTTTTATCTTCTAACATCCTATCGATAAAGATAGCAATTACTCCCCCTTCACCGGCGGGAGACTGTCGGGGTCCATAAGCATTCGAATATCTTAAAACCGTATAATTTAAATCGTAAGCATTATTAAAATATTTTAAATAATGTTCGGGTGTATGTTTACTGACTCCATAAGGAGACATCGCCTTCACGGGATGTTTTTCATTGATCGGTAAGTAATTTGGCTCTCCATAAACGGCCGCGGAAGAGGCATAAACTAATTTTTCAATGTCATGTTTTACACAGGCCTGAAATAGGTTGATACTGCCCTGGATATTGACATGACTGTCATAGATGGGGTCATGGACTGACCTCGTTACATCGATCTGGGCCCCCAAGTGAATAACTTTTCTAATTGCATAGTTATCAAAGATATCAAATAATTTTCTATCAGTTAAATCTATATTATAAAATTGGGCTTTCTCATTTACATTTTCTTTGAAGCCTGTCGAAAGATTATCAACAATTACTACTTCTTCGCCCCTATCAATTAGGGCATCTACCATATTTGAACCTATAAATCCGGCTCCTCCTGTTACTAGTATACTCATCTTTTACTTACTCCCCCCCATTATTTCGTTGCCTATTTTTTTAAATACTAAAACTGTTCGTCTTTCTTATCCTTAATTCTTTCTATGATTAAACCAATTATAAGGATTATAAGTCCAATAATCAAACCAAATATACCTATCTTAACTAATAAACTAAGATCAGTATCAATTAAGAGGTTCATGATTAAATGATAAATTCCATTACCCAGTAAAAGGACTGCTGCTAAGATTAAGACAACCAACCCAATATTTTTTATATTCATCTCTTTTAATCCTCCTCTACTTTCTGGATAAAGTTTATAATATAATCTACAGTCTGGTTCCACTGCTCTTCTTTACTAATTTCACTTTCGCCATCCCCTTCCTGGG
>DATGCJ010000016.1:0-2434 GCA_035312025.1 Halanaerobiales bacterium
AATATTATTGGATAAGGGCTGAAGAAAGGAGTAAAAATGAAAAAGGAAGATAAAAGGTCCTTAATAATTTATACTGTGATAACCTTTGTTTTTACCTGGATTTTTTGGATTACGGCCTTATATATGGGCTATAAAGATATCCCCTTTTTAAGGTACCTTAATTGGGATTTTAAAAGTTCCAGTCAGGTTACCAGGCATCTTATCTTTAGGATAGGGGTATACGGCCCATTAGTTGGTTCCTTAATAGTAACTTACCTTTATTCAGGTGGGCAAGGATTGAGAAGTTTCATAAAAAGGATATTCAAAGTTAAAATAAAGATGAAATGGTATCTTTATTTATTTTTAATTCCTATCATAATAAACTTTGTAGTAGTATTAATAGGTTTAATTATTGGTATTAATATCAATTCTTTTTTTAAAAGCAGTATTCCTATAAATTATATATTAGTGTTTTTTATTTATGAAGTATTAACAAGTGGTTTGGAAGAACCGGGTTGGCGGGGTTTTGCCCTGGAAAAACTTCAGAATTCTTTTACAGCCGAGAAAACCAGCTGGATTTTAGGTTTAATCTGGGCGGTCTGGCATTATCCCTATGTGATTTCATTATATATAACATCTGGTTTTATGCCGATGGTATTGTCGTTAGCAGGCTTCAGCATGGCTATTATCGGGCAAACCTTTATCATGATCTGGTTTTATAACAATACTAACAGTATTTTTGTGGCCATTCTATTACACGCCTGGTTAAATACTTCCACTACTTTTGTTTTGGGAGATATAACTATAAATAACCCTATTATGGGTATAATACCGGCCCTGGTAACCTGGGCAATTGTTGTAGTCCTTCTAAAAGTTTATGGAGGAGAGACCTTAACTAAAGAAAGTGTAAAATAATTTTTTTAATGTAAAGGACTGAGGTGAATATATTGATTACAAGTAGATTATATAAAGATTCAGATTATAAAAAAATAATGGAATTTTTAAGTGAAATGTATCAGGAAAATAAGAATCAGCACTGCTGGTTACCGGCCCGCTGGGAGTATGCTGAACACCTTGTTAATCCTCTCTATGTAGAAAGGGGCAATAAAAGTTGGGAACCCTTTATCAGGATCTGGGAAGATGGTGAGAAAATAGTTGGTATTTCTCACCCAGAAGATACCTATAATGCCTTTCTCCAAATAAGACCCGGTTATAGGGATTTAGAACCGGAAATGATCGAATGGGCAGAAGAAACTATAAAAAAACCAATCAGTGAGAATAAAGAAAAAGTTGTGATCTGGGCCAATGAAACTGATGATTACCGTAAAGAGATTTTAAATAAAAGAGGCTACAGAAAAAGTGAAGACTGCAATTATTTAAATAAACAGTCACTAGATAAAGATTTTAATTCAAACCTACCGGCCGGTTATAAATTTAGATCGATGGATGAAGAAATAAGTTTTGTCAAAAGATATAATGTAATCAATAAAGCCTTCCATCCTGAAAATGACTTTGTCAAGGAAGTACCGGAGTCCTTCGTTAAGATGGCCAGTGCCCCGATGTACAGGCCTTACCTTGATCTAATAATAGAAGATCAACATGGAAACTTTGCTTCCTCCTGTGTTATCTGGTTTGATGAAGAGAATAAAATAGGTATGTTCGAACCGGTGGGAACCCATCCTGACTATACGAGAAAAGGGTTAGGTAGAGAATTGCTCAAAGAAGGATTAAGAAGACTAAAAGAACTGGGTGCTGAAACAGCCTATGTAGAATCGTATGGAGATAATAGATATGCGTTTTATAAATCCACCGGTTTTAAAGCTTATGATAAGGATTACCCCTGGGTTAAAACTTTTGCAAGAGAATAAAAATATAAAAGAGGAGATAATAATATGTCAGAGTATACCTATATACAGCTCTTAAACAAAACACTTAAGTATTATTTTGAGGAAAAATATAAAGAGGGTTATAATTTTTTAAATAAACATTTGGATACAGTTGAAGGTAATCAGGCCCAATTGTATAATTTTCTTTATACCCTGGCCTGTAAATCTGGCCAGCCTGAGAAGGCCATTGAACTTCTCAAGGAAGCGGTTTATGAGAAAGATTATTGGTATGCAGATCAATATCTACGAGAAGATGATGACTTAGATCCTATCAGAGAATGTCAACTTCTCCCACCTAATCAAAAATAAGATTAGGAAGGAGCTTGTTAAATTAAAAACCGTACTCAGTACAGTCTTTAACAAGATTTACACCTTCTCTATCTCACATATGGGTGATTCAAGAAAGAGCCAGTTGAAGGGCAGCGACTAAAAACCCTATCCCTACTGTAAAAACAATAGGGGCTACAGGTTACCCTGTATGCTATCATTGGATAGCTCTTTTAGCTATATTAACACTTGCATTATAATCAGCATTTTGTAGATGTTGATTATCACAAACAAATTTATTT
>DATGCJ010000017.1:0-14031 GCA_035312025.1 Halanaerobiales bacterium
ATTCACCTCCCGGAGTTAAAATTCTTTCATTGTTTTGGGGGACCAGCCAGCAATTTGGTCTCCACAGAACATTGAATTATTTTCCATAATTATTGAGCCATCTTCTTTTACAGATGAGCCTAGTACTTCATCATCTTCCCATCCACCGGATAAACCGTCTCTGGCTAATGCTTCTAATTCGCCGATAACTTCCGGCATCGGTGGAAGTTTAATTAGTTCGGAGACATTACCTGTTGATACTAAAGCATCAGCTTTAGGGTCTAATGAAACGAGAGGCTGTGAACCGCCGTCACGACCGGTAGCTTCATTACTTACTCCAACAGTCTTAACACCAGCATCCTCTAATGCAACTAAACAACCAATATAGTCAGCATCAGGATTACCGTATCCTTCTTCAGTTACTACTGCAGCATCTGCTCCGAGAGATTTGGCCATCTGGGCAACAAATTGAATAGATCTCTCTTTTTGGTCCATAGCTACATTTAGGTTTGACATTATTACACCTAAAAAGTTAATAGTTTCACCATGTTCTTCATATAATCTTTTGATCAAAGGAAAGTTCTGAAAGTCATAAGTAGCCCACTTTGAAGAACAGGGCATGAAACTACCAGAAATCATAGCACCATCTAATACTTCATTAGGATGCATGAAGGTCGGTAGCATATTATTTGTGTCCCAACCATAGTTTAGATCATTGTATCCAGGTTCTTCCATCTGAGATTGAGGCTGCATTACTATAACAACACTTGGTAGATCATTAACTTCTTTAGATCTCTTTGTAATTGGATCTAAGGAATAAGATTCAACTTCATCAGGCTCTTGATCCTTTAAAGTCTCTCCAAGGTATTCAGATAAGCGCATACCAGCCCATCTCAAGGCACGATTTTTCTTTTGCTGTTCGTGTCTTTCGAATTCTTCATCAGTATCAGCAACTAAAACTACATTCTTTAATTGAGAGAAGTATGTATATTTAGCACCTTCTCCTCCCATATCAATTAAGCCGTCCTGGAATCCTCCCCAATGTTTACCGACGACAAGTACACTCATATCTTTCATCGCAAGTGTCCTACCGTCACCGGCCTGCATTAAATCACCAGTTACACCGGGAAATACCGGTCCCCCCTCTTCACGATAACGGGGTTCAATTGCTTCTTTAACCGGAACCAGGCGGACCATATCACCAGGCTTTACTATTTTCAAGTCGGCTTCAGTGATATGTTCATCTTTATAAACAACTTCTAAAGCTTCTTCTTTATTAATAGTAAGAAGGCCGTCATTAAAAGCTGTTTTTTCGCCAAACTCAATATCTTCTACATGAAAATTACCGAGTTCTAGTTTCACCTTAGTCCACCTCTTTTCTTAAAGTTTAATTTGTTATTTTTTAACAGTAGGAATTAAGCAAAGTCAGAATACTTCTCGCGGTAAGTAGATACTTCTTCTACGATATCATCTACATCTAAAACCATTTCCATCATTGAGACCTGTTCGTCATAAACATCTTCATCAACCTCATCTTTAATTTGAGGTTCTAGAATGTGGTAGCACGCGAGCCCCAACTGGACTCCTGCCAATGGACCTGCAAAGGTAGGATCTCCGTTAGTTACTGTTTCACAGGCTAAGCCAGAAGCTTCTGCTTCCGCTCCACCTAAAATAACTACTAAGTTATCCTTTCCATGTTTCTCAGCTAAATCTTTCACACGCTGTTGATTCTCGAGGTCCATGGCGCCTGCGCTTGTTCAGACGAAACATTCTGTAGTAGTAAATACTACATCTGCACCAGCTGATTCTATACATTCTTTAATAGCTGGGCCAGGTACGCCATCTCTGTCACCTAAAATGGCAACTTTTTTACCTTCAAGCATCTTATTGACACCTCCATAATTTTTATAGTCTTTTTCAATTTTCACAAAATTATAATAACATAATCATGATTATATATCAACCATGATTGTGAAAAAATTTATTTATTTTATGATTTTTTTCACTTTGTTTTGATATATTTTCTTAACTATTAAAAAGAGGCTGCAGCGTAAACTACAGCCCCTTAAATAATATCTTTTCTAATTTTTTTTCTTATCCCTCAAACACAGTTTGTGAATCAACTGGAGTTTCTAAAGCATTTATTGATTTTTCTACCATTATTCTTCGCATCGCTTTTTGTTTAGCTTTTGCCAGATTGGGATCTCCCAAGGGATGTGGAATTGCTACAGCAGGTATTATTCGATTTGCACCAACTGTTTTTGAAATTGGTATCACAGTAGCAATATGAACAACTGGAATTCCGGCTCTCTCAATCTCTTTCACCATTGTTGCACCGCAACGTGTACAGGTACCTCAGGTAGAGGTGAGTATAACAGCCTGAACTCCATCCTCCAATAACTCTTGAGCTATCTCCTGTGCATATGCTTTTGCATTTGCAACAGAAGTACCATTACCTACTGTTGAATAATAGTATTCATGTAATTTGCCTATTTTACCTTCCTCTTCCATATCTTTTAGTACATCAACTGGTAAAACACAGTTCGGATCTTCATTAGCATAAACTGGGTCATAGCCGCCATGAGCTGTTTCATGGGACTCTGAAGTCATTTCATAGATATCTTCTATACTGTATTTACCATATTTAGAAGCACTGGATGATTCAATATGATCAGGATTACCTTTAGGTACAATACCGCCCGATGTAACTAAGGCAATTCTAGCATTAGAAACATCTTCGAGTGGATCAACAGGATCTACACGATCAAAATCCGGCATTGGATATTCTGTTTCAAATTCTTCACCATTTATTTTGGCTATTAACATTTCTACAGCTCTCTTGGAACCCTGTTTTTCAGCAAAGATATTTTTTCTAATTCCGCGGGGAAGATAACCTTCCTCTTTTGGTAAACCAAGATCACCATCTTTTTCAATATATTTTTTAATAAGTTGAACAATATCTGGTAGAGCATTTCTCATGCCTGCTGCGGAATCTGAAGTTTCCACAAAGTAAGCATACTGCTTATACATATCATAACCCGGGTTTTCGGGATAAATTCCGGAAACAACCGGAATATCTAGATCATTTGCTACTTCTGCCACCCCACCACAAGCTACTCCATAACGGCCCGCATTAAAAGCAGGACCTGCAATTAATAAATCGGGGTTGACATCCTGTAAAATCTCTTTTACTTTATTTTGCACTTCTTCGGTATTTTCATTGAAATAGCTATCTCCACAAATTATGGTTTTTACTATTTCAGCCTCTTCTCCTAAAGCATTGTTAAAAGCATTACCGGGTCCAACCGGTCCTTCTTTTACTTCAGGAGGAATATTCGCCTTTTCTTCTCCCCCAATTTGTCCAAAAAATTGGTTGAGATAATGTACAATTTTATATTTTCCCATTTAACATACGCCCCCTTTCAACTGGGAACAATTATTCAGCATGTTCAGAATACATTTCCCTATATTTTTTAGTTTCTTCAATAATTTCATCAACATCTAAGACCATTTCCATCATTGATACCTGTTCGTCATAAACATCTTCATCAACCTCATCTTTAATTTGAGGTTCTAGAATATGGTAGCACGCGAGCCCCAACTGGACTCCTGCCAATGGACCTGCAAAGGTTGGATCTCCATTTGTAACTGTTTCACACGCGAGACCAGAAGCTTCTGCTTCTGCTCCACCTAAGATAACAACCAGGTTGGCTGCACCGTGTTTTTCAGTTAACTCTTTAATCCTAGCTTGATTTTCCAGATCCATGGCGCCTGCGCTTGTTCAGACGAAACATTCAGTGGTTGTAAAGACAACCTCGGCACCGGTTGTTTCGATACATTCTTTTATAGCTGGCCCGGGAACTCCGTCTCTATCGCCCAGGATAGCAACTTTTTTACCATCTAACATTTAACTTGCACCTCCTAAATATTTTTTTAATAACCTCTTGCTGTTAATTTATTCAATCCTAATTCATTTGTTGAACCAGTTATAGCCTGAATTTCAACAGTAATAGAACCATCATCTTCAATATTTCCATCAAAGCCACCGGCAATTACATTAGCTGTTTTCTGATAGCCAATGGTTTTTTCCAGCGGTGGTAAGGTAATAACTTCATTAGCATTACCGGCTGTTATAACTGCATCAGCTCTCGGATCGGCATCTGCTAGAGACTGTGAACTTCCGTCTCTGCCGGCATATTCATCAGTAATTAGAACTGTTTTGATGCCTTTTTCTTCTAACTTGGTACAGTTCATAATTAGGTCTGCATCGGGATTACCGAAGCCTTCTTCTGAAACTATAGCTGCATCAAGGCCCATTTGTTCTGCCAATTTAGCAGTATAGTTAGAAGATCTTTCTTTATCAGCCAGGGTAACGTTCTCATTTGTAATTATTACTCCCATAAAGTTAAAGTCTTTCCCATGTCTTTCATATAGGTCTTTAATTACAGGGTTATTTTGATGGATATATGTTGCATTTTTGTCACAGGCTGATACACAGTTACCACTTATGATAGCTCCGTCCATTATTTCGGTAGGAGAAATTAATGTTGGTAGTATCTGCTTGGCATCTACACCATATACATAGGTATCATGTAGTAAGCCCTGACTCTGCAGCATATAAACATAACCCACTTTAGGTAAATCAGGATACTGATTATCAGCTTCATAGAATGGTTTGTGTTCAAACTCTTCCACAGAGTCACATTCTACTTCTTTACCTGCTTCAGCCAAATAAGTGGCTGCTTTTAAACCAATCATTCTGACAAGTTCTTCATGTTCGTGCTGCTGTACATCATCTTTTACTTCACAGTTAATTACAATATTATTAAACTGTGAAAAAGGAGTATAGTCAGCACCCGGACCGGTCATATCAATGATCCCTTCCTGGAAACCTACAATATTACCGGTAGTAACTACTGCACATCCTTTTAATGCAATTGTGCGGCCGGTTCCAACAATTTCTTCCCCTGCGATAAAACCGGGGAATACTCCACCGGGGCCTTCTACCTTTACCCGCGGTTCAATAACATCTTTAACCGGAATAATACGAACACTATCACCTGGTTTAACTAAATCAATCTCGATAGACTTAACATCTTCTTCTCCATCGATATTCTCCAGTAAATCCTCTTTATTGATATATAAAACACTATCTTTGATCTCTGTTTTCTCACCAAAACTGATATCTTCAATTTGAATTTTTCCTAATTCTAACTTCACATCTTCACCCCTTTCTTAAGCCTGCTCATAATATTTTTTAAGTACCTCTTCTATATCTTCAGGCTCTAATTCATCTCCACTGAGGTGTTCTTTTTTCTCCCCATCTTCATAGAAAACTAGAGAAGGTAAACCTAACACCTTTTGTCCTATCGCTAAACGACGATTTCCTTTAATATTTAACTTTGCAAATTTAATTTTATCTCCATACTTTTCAGCCAGTTCTTCTACATCTGGCATAAGGTCTAAACAAAGATCACAGTTATCGCTCCAATAATCTACTAATACAACACCCTCTGAGTCTAAAACTTCGGACTCAAAGTTATCTTTATTTAACTCTAACATCTCTTATCACCTCCCCTTATAAGATTAATATAATATCAGTCTAATTTAATAGACTGTATAGCACTTTCAATCAATGATAAATCAATTACCTGATAATCATCTAAAATATCAGCGGGTAGTTCAGATTTGGACTTCTTTTTTTCTTTAAACTGCTGGTATTTCTCATATGAGTTTTCATAAGTTTTTAACGAATCAAAGTCTAAACCCTTATTTCCCCTTAAGATAATAGACCGATAGGGATTTTGGAAAGGCTTCACACTACCTGCTAATGGATGTGAGATTAAAATATATCCCTGATGAATGTAATCACGGACTTCCTTGAAAATACTTTCAATATTATCCATAAAACTTATTTTTATGTTTTTTTCTTCATATTTATTTTTTACTTTTGGATTATTTGTTATCAATATATATTTGCTCATGATAGCTCCTTTTTAAAATCAAAAAAAGACAGAATAGTAATGATAGACCATTACTACTCTGTCTTTATACCTGAGAGATTACCTAATCTTATAACTAGATTGCTCCTTCGGTGTTTAATAATAAACTTTCCAGAGTTCTGTCAGAAGACGGTCCTTTTACCTGAAAGTTTCATTCCCCTACATATGGCATCAGGGAATTTACCCCTTCGGTGGTTATAAAAACGCTCTCCCATCTTCTTCAACCATCTTTATTTGATTATAAAATATTTTTTTCACAAAGTCTGATGTTATTATATAAGATAGGTTGAGGCTTGTCAACAAAATTGAGCAATTTTATCTTATTTTTTCTATATTTTTTTCATTATCCTTCTTTTCAATATGGTAAAGACCTTCAATCTGAATACCGTCTCTTTTAATAATCGTATGTACTTGATCATAATCAACTACAGCCTCAAACTTCAAACCCAGACCACAGTCAGCACTAATTTCAGGCGGGATATTTAAAAGTTCAAATTCGTAATCCATATCGTCGAGCAGTTTTTCTGCTCTCATATAATGATGAGTTGATGCAAATGTAATCAGATAGTATTCCAATATTATCACCTTACCTTAATACTATTCCTTTATTACCTTCTTTGACCTCGCCGATCACAGCTGCTTTATCTACTCCCAGTCCATATAATTCGATTAATAGATCAGAAGCTGATTCTTCTGGTACAGCCAATAAAAGACCGCCGGAAGTCTGGGGATCATATAAGAGGTCTTCAATACTTTCATTGATATTATATTTTTTTATTACCATCTCTTCATAATTTTCTTTATTTGAGTAGGCGCCTTCGGGCAGTAACCCCATCTCGGCATATTCAATGGAGCCCTTAAAGATCGGCACCTCTTCAGTTTCTATTTCGATTTGGACATTGCTGCCTTTGACCATCTCGGTCAGATGCCCCATAAGTCCAAAACCCGTAATATCTGTACAGGCATTTACCTTATATTCCTTTAAAACTTCAACCGGCTTATCATTTAGTTCGACCATCGATTTAACTGCTTCATTATCTAGGCCGCCTTCTTCTAAGCCGCCTTTTATGGCAGAAATTATTACTCCTGTCCCCAGGGGTTTGGTTAAGATTAATTTATCTCCCACCTGTGCATTGGAGTTTGTTAGTAAATTATCGGGATGGACAAAACCTGTCACTGATAAACCGTACTTCGGTTCATCATCTTTAACGGTATGGCCGCCCGCCATTGAGGCACCGGCCTTTTTGACTATGTCTGCACCGCCCTGTAATATTTTAACTAATAGATCCTGGCTCAAACATTCTGGGAAACCGACAATGTTCATGGCCAGAAAAGGTTTACCTCCCATCGCATAGATATCACTTATGGCATTCGAAGCAGCAATCTGTCCATATAGATAGGGATCATCAACCACGGGAGTAAAAAAATCTACCGATTGAATCAAAGCCCTCTCTTCATCTATTTTATAGACAGTTGCATCATCACCTGTTTCTATACCTACCATCAGATTCTGGTCTGTATTTTCAAAGCTAACTTGTCGCAAAACTTGCGATAAGGCCCTAGGGCCTAATTTAGCTGCTCAGCCGGAAGTTTTACTGTACTGTGTTAATCTTACTTTATCAGTCATAAGTTCACCACCTTAATTTATATTTAATCACTTATTATATTTCTAATACTTCTCCTTTATTTAAACTGTCAACTATCTCATACATATTACTTATACTGCCTACTTCTAATTCCTCCTTTAGACCATAGAAATCAAGACAGGTACCACAAGCCAGTACATTTACTCCCTTGTTTTCTAATTTCTTGAGGGAATTAATTATTTCTTGATTATGACAGGCAAGTTTTACACCGGAGTTCATAAAAATAATCTTGGCCGGGATAGGTTCAATATCAAGAAGGGTATTAATAAATCCCCTAATTAATAGTTCACCTAATTCCTCGTCACCTTCCCCTAATAATTCAGATTTAATAAAGATCACTTTATCTTTTTCTCCTTTGCGGCTCTGTTGGTTTGTTTTCTCAAAATCAGTTATTACCAATTTATATAGATCTTCTTTTTCTTTAACCATTGTTACATTCCCGCCCATTTTAATACCTAGCTTCTTTACATTTTGGGCAGCAACTTCATTATCAACTAATACTTCTACTTCCTCAAAATCTTCTAAAGCCTTTTTAGTTTTAACAACCGGTTTAGGACAGGATAAACCTCTTGCATCTATTTTTTCCATCTTGTGACCTCCTTAACAAATTTTATTTAAAATTATATTATCATTTATTATGTATTATATCAATTTTTTTTATAGAATATGTAAATTTTTTTATAAAAAACAGTAAAAAAACCTCATACCAAACTGATATGAGGTGATTTACAATTTATATCTATTTTCATTATGGTAAATACTTTGTTGGATTAACAGCTTTATCATCGACCATTACACCAAAGTGTAAATGAGATCCGGTAGATTTACCGGTACTACCGGCTCTACCAATAATTTGACCTGTATTAACCTGCTCTCCTACTCTAACATGGTTCTGAGAATTGTGGGCATAAATTGTTTCAACACCTTCACCGTGGTCGATAACGATAGTCTTTCCAAAACCACTCATCCAGCCGCTTTTTACAACTTCGCCACTAGCTGCAGCTCTAATTTGCGTTCCCAGGGGAACTGCAATATCTAAACCTTTATGAAATTCACTACCACCAGTAACTGGATCATTCCTCCAGCCGAAATAGGAAGATATTCTTCCCTGGAGAGGCCAGATAAAAGCTCCTTTACCCAGTGTGAATTTACCTCCTTTGACTCTTTCTTCAAAGGGTATAACTAAATTTTCACCGGCTCTTATCATATTAGAATTTAAATTATTAGCCTGTTTGATAGTCTGTACATCAACACCATACTTTTTAGCTATCGAAAGTAGGGCATCTCCGGGTTGAACCTCGTGGATAATGTTAGCATATATGCGGTTTTCATCTCCACCTCCACGCCCGGTTTTAGGTATATAAAGAGTATCTCCGGGGTGAATCATGGTACCTCTTAAATTATTGCTGGCTCTAATAGTCTCTACCGTTGTATCAAATCTTTTTGCAATACCATAAAGTGTATCGCCTTTTTTAACTACATATTTAATATCTTCAGCCATCTTTTTTAACTTACTATATGTATTATCTCCAACTATCCCATCAACTTTTAAATTATTATTCAGTTGGAAATCCTTAACTATTTCTTTTGTATTATGACCGAAGATACCATCGGTACTGATATCATAACCGACCTTTTTTAAGAGAGTTTGAACTTCTCTTACTTTATCTCCTCTATCATCTAATTCTAAACCAATTGCTAAAGCATTAGTTGTAATTACTGAAACTAATAGTATAGAAATTATTAGTGTGATACTTAATTTCAAATATCCGTTTAAGCTTGACTCCATATCCTCAATCCTCCTAGTTTAGAATCTTTTTACCCCTAGTATATTTAATTCTAGCTATTTTTAAATATTCCTTTAAGAAAACTGTAAAAATTTAATAGTATTTTGAAAACTTTGCCTTCTCTTTAAAATTAGGGAAATTATTCTGTCTTAATGCTTCATAAAGTATAATCGAAACCGAATTTGATAAATTAAGTGAACGTGCCCCTTCAACCATGGGAATCCTTACCGTATTTTCCAATTCCTTTTTTAAAAACGATTCGGGTAAACCTGCCGTCTCTTTACCAAAGACCAGATAATCTCCCTGCATATAATCTGCTTGATCATACCTAATAGGAGATTTAGTTGAAGCAAAAAACATCCGACAGTCCTTTTTTTCTTCCAAAAAGGTCTCAAAATCTTCATAATAATGTATGTCCAACATGTGCCAGTAATCCAAACCAGCCCTTTTTAAGTACTTATCATCAGTAGAAAAACCTAAGGGCCGAACAAGGTGTAAACTACAATCTGTTACCGCACAGGTTCTTGCAATATTACCTGTATTTTGGGGAATTTCTGGTTCCACTAATACTATATTCATCAATTTATCATCCTTTAAACTTTAAGCTTTAAACCATCATAGGCGAGCTGAATCCCTTCAGGTAGTTTGTCATTTACTTCATTGTGTTCAATTTCATGTGAAATATGGGTTAAATAAGCCCTTTTTACTCCCAGATCTTTGATTACTTCTACTGCTTCCTCAATATTAAAATGCTTGGGGTGACTCTTATAACGAAGTGCATCTAAAATTAGTAAATCGACATCTTCAATTAAATTAAAACTCTCTTCCGGAATACAGCTGCAATCTGTTATATAAGCCATGTTATTTACCTTATAACCGAGAACAGTATCATTGTTATGCTTTACCGGGAGGGGTGTAATCTCTAAGTTATTGAACTCAAGTACTCCTTCAATTTCAATTAACTTGACACTGGGAACTGCAAACTTACAGTGATGGTCTTTAAAAATATAAGCAAACTTTCTTTTTAGTGCATCTAGGGTCTCTTTATTGCCATAACAGGGGATATCAGCTTTATTTAAACGATTGATTGCCCTTAAATCATCAAAACCCATTATGTGATCTGCATGGGCATGGGTAAATAAAACTATATCAATATCTGTAATATCATTATTAAGTAACTGTAATCTCAAATCCGGTGTAGTATCTATTAATATATTCTTATCTGAATTTTTAATATATATTGAAGATCTAAACCGATTGTTTTTAGGATCATTAGAAGTACAGGTTTTACAATTACAACCAACAATGGGAACTCCGTGTGAAGTCCCTGTGCCTAAGAATGTTATTTCCAATAAAATTACCTCCAATACACTTATATAAAATTGTATATTAGTCAAGCTAAATTGTCAAATAATTAACCCAACAAATGCTATTATCACAAGCTTTTTACAATCTTAACTAAAAGAAAAATCCCTTCACAGAAAAAAATCTATAAAGGGATGAAAAATTATATTTATTTTTTAATAATTATTTCTCATCAACACAAACATAATCTTTACTTTCTTCACACTCTAAAGAGGTCAGTAATCCTTTACTTCTTAAGAAGTCAGCTATCTTCTTATAGACAAGTACCGTTAATAGAGAGTTAATTATCGCCTTTGTTAAGTTAAAGGGAATAATCCCCGGTAATAACATATTAATAGTACTTTCATAAGGAATACCATAAAAGATGGGGTTCAATAATACATTGGCAACAGCCATTACACCCGTCATTGCAACTGATCCGGCAGCTAAACCCAGTAAAGCACCTCTTTTAGTATGGTACTTTTTATAGACATAGCCAGCTGCTCCTACCAAAACACCGGTGGCTAAAAAGTGCATAAAGGCTCCAAAAGGACCACCCAAACCGGTTAAGGCCGCCATTAAAACGGAAAGTACGAAAGTTGCCCCTAATGCAGGCATCGGACCATATAAAAATGCAATAATTAAGATCGGAATATCACCTGGTTCATAAATTAAAAAAGGTAGGAAAAGAGGAAATCTAATGGTAAGCATTAAAATTAATGATAACCCGATTAAAACTCCTATGTTAGTAATTTTCTTGACATCCATATATTTTTTATTCCTCCTAAAATAATATTTAGAACAAATAAAAAATTGCCCTGCAGAAGACAGGGCATTAGTTTCTTTATAATTAATAACGCGCCTTCTCTCATCCGGACTGTTTACCGTCGGTACTGGAAATTAACCAGTTCAGCGTTAGCTCGTGGACTTTACCACCGGTCTGGAATTACACCATGCCCTGAAGACAATTTTTTATTCAATTCTTGAAATAATTATAATATAAAATGTTAATCATTTCAAGAAATTATTCCAACTTTGTGATTTTTGTATCAGG
Organism: Halanaerobiales bacterium; assembly: GCA_035312025.1. GTDB lineage: Bacteria > Bacillota > Halanaerobiia > Halanaerobiales > M55B127 > M55B127. Next base: position 11,813 of record DATGCJ010000017.1, read on the forward strand.
ATAAAAATAATCAATTATCTCTTTATAACCTTTACCCTCTACGGCCATGCCAGCCGCAGCTGTTTGGTCCATACCTACTGCATGACCCCAGCCGGCTCCAAAGATGATAATACTTTTTAACTGACCTTGTTCAAATATATTTTTAACTATAAATTTATTGCTTTTTAAACCGGTCAAAGCCCTTCGGATGGCTGAATTGTTTTTGGTAACCGTTTTATTTACACCTTCAATTTTTATCTCTTTTACAGTACCGGTAGTTGTTCTATCTGTAATATAGACTCTTTTAATGGCTTCTAAACCATGCCTCTCTTTTAATCGGGCCAGGTCTATCCTTTTAACCCAGCGATAGCTGCTCTGGGTCGTATATTTATTATTGGAATAGGAAGCAGGCTTTTCAACAAACCAGTTTTCAACCTGATATGGTGCAAGCGGGAAATTATAACTATTATTTTTAGCCGTATTGACTGCTTTAAGATAGTCAAGACTATTTATCCAGACATTTTCACTTGCTTCTGTATACCCCCCACTATTACTACTGAACACAGCATCTATTACATTGCCATTGTGGGTAATTATCTCATTTCTGGTGGCAATGATAGCCTCAGTAGTACTTTGGTGTTCATTTTTGGCCCCGGAATAGACTATACAGTGAACACTTGCACAAAGATCATAACCTTCATCTTGATGTCTGTTAATATTTCTAATTATATAGGACCTGGCTACCACACTTTGGGCTTTCAGGGCTTCCAAGGGCCAACTGGCCGGCATTTCAGATGGTACAACAGAAAGCAGGTAGGAAGAAAGGTCCACATGGTTTAATAGGTCCACATATTGATTTGAAACAGGGTTTAAGTAAATATCACCCCTATACTGTCTATCTTCTGTACCTCCCCAAAAATAATTTTGCGCAAACTTAATATCATAAAGAGCAAACAGGTTATTTTGATCATTTGAATGTATTTTTAACTTACGATTGGTGGTTACCCTTTCTAATATTTTATTATCTTTTAAAATATAGAAAGTATGGTTATTGTAGTTAATCTGATACTGGGTATTGCTTTCTCCCCGGAAAATTTCGTTATTTGCCTGGCTAATAGTGAAGTCGTTTTTTGATTGAAACCTTATCCGGTCTATATCTTCCTGTAAGCCTATCCGTATTTCCTCATACTCCTGGTTAGTTTCAATTTCTTCTATCGCAAACCAGTCAATATCAGTTACAGGTTGAGCTTCATCTCGTTTATCAAAATGTTCCGGATATTTTTTTCTAATGTCTTTTATTCTTTCCCGCGCCTTAGCGGTCTCAATCCCACTGTTCACACAACGGTCCCAATAATGATAAGCCTCTAATAATTCCCCTTTTTTTTCAAATAAAAGGGCAAGTTCGTAATATAGGCTGCTTAAACTGTGGTCCTGGCTTAAAGCGGCCTGATACATCTCAATAGCTGTTTCGTAATTATCCTGGTTATTATATATATCAGCTGCTGCCAGATAATTTAAGACCATCTCTTTATTTTTTTCAATACCGGCCTGATAAAAATCTAAAGCAGCCTCTTGCTCATTTTGGTCATTATATATATTACCTAAGTAATAATACATTAAAGAAATTTTTCGGTTAGATAAACTACTTTCTTTTTCATCTAACAAGACGATTAAATGATTGAAAATGTCTTTAGCTTCTTCTATTTTACCTTTTTGATAAAGATAAAGACCATAATAGTAATTAAAATCTAAAGAATCATTATTTTCCTGTTTTGTGGCTGCTAAAATACTATCAATCTGATCAGACCGATTATCACTATAATCACTTATGGATACAATATTTTTGATTACTGAGAGTTTGTCATAACCTTCCTTATAAAGTTTTATATAAGTATCAATGCTTTGATCATAATTTCCCTCATAAAATTGGTCTTCCGCCTCAGCTAACAATTTATCATAATCAACTTCTTTTTTGAGGGGTTCCTCTTCTGGTTGATCACTTTCTATTGGTTTCTGTGAACTACCATTTTCTATTTTAGTAGTCCCATTACCGTTAACATACTTTTGAAGTAATGGACCATAATTGTTGTATATATATGGAATAGAAAATCCTATAAAAAAACATATTATTAATACAATTACTACTGTTAAAAATTTTTTCATTATTAAACCACCTTATTTAACTGCTATATAATAATTTCGATAAGAAAGCTTCTATCCCTGCTAAAAAAAGAAAAAGT
>DATGCJ010000018.1:0-10148 GCA_035312025.1 Halanaerobiales bacterium
TTTATTGAATTTTTTACTATTTATGATTTAAGAAAAGAATATAACTTATCGGCTCAAAGTAGCAAGGAATGGTTAAATGACAGGGTAAAATCTTTTTTACTGACTCTTGTTCTGACACATCTATTTTCCCTGCTATTTTTATTTTTAACCAATAATTATCCGCAAGCCTGGTGGCTTATTATGTCAATAATCCTATCGGTTTTTGTTGTATTATTAAATTATCTACTGCCCGTCCTAATTTTGCCGCTCTTTTATACTTTAAAATCTTATCCAGAAGGCGAGCTAAAAGACAGACTGATGTCTACCTTCGATAAGTTGGATATTGAAATTGAAGATATTTATGAGATAAATCTTAGTTCCAAAATGACTTCTGCCAATGCGGCCGTGATTGGGATGGGTAAAACCCGAAAGATTCTTTTAAGTGATAATCTGGCCGACCGGTTTAGTGCCGAGGAAATAGAGGCTGTTTTGTCTCATGAAATAGGGCATCATGTTAATAATGATATTTATAAAAATCTTTTATTACTGCCTTTTATAATTGTTATAACAGCTTTTATAGTTCATCTATCCTGGCCTACCTTATTGAGCTGGTTTGGATATGTAAATCAAAATTTGATTATCAGCTTACCACTGCTTTTATTATACTGGGGTATTTTATATTCAATCTTTACTCCCCTCCAACTTTATCTAAGTAGAAAATATGAAAGACGGGCCGACAAATTTGCCTTTGAGGTCATCGATAAGCCTATGAATTTAGGGAAAGCTTTTGCCAAATTGGCTGATGACAGTCTCTCTCGTTTGGATTATAGATGGTGGGAGAAGTTATATAAAGCCTCACATCCTTCCATAAAATCAAGGATATATGAAGCTAAAGAACATAAAGATAATAACGATTAATTAAAATCTCTTAAACAAAATTAAATATAGGTATAATTTTTTGAAAATTATAAATCATAGGAGTGTTTATTTATGGAACATAAAACCTTATATTTTGAAGATGGGGTATTAAAGTTAATAGACCAAAGGATTTTACCCCTGGAAACACAGTATTATGAAGCTTCTGATTACAGGGAAGTCTGTGAAGCTATCAAAAAAATGGTGGTAAGGGGAGCTCCTGCCATTGGAGCTACCGGAGCATATGGATATTACCTGGCGGTAAGAGAGCACATCTCTGCTGACAATGTAATATTCTTAGATGAGATTGAAAAGGCAAAAGAGGAGCTTTTAGCTACCCGTCCCACAGCTGTAAATTTAAGCTGGGGGATCAGGCGGATGGAGAAAGTTTTAAAGGAATGTCTTGCTAAAGATTATAATGAGGATGAAATAGAAGAAAGCCTTCTGCAGGAAGCTAATAAAATTGCGCAAGAAGATATTAAAACCAATAAAAGATTAGGTAGGTTTGGTAACCAGTTGATAGAAAAAGGAGATAATATATTAACTCATTGTAATGCAGGTGCCCTGGCTACAGTTGGTTACGGTACAGCCTTAGGGGTAATAAGGGCTGCCCATGCAGAAGGTAAAAACATCAAGGTATATATGGATGAAACCCGTCCCCGCTTACAGGGGGCCAGCCTGACTGCCTTTGAGATGTTAGAAGAAGATATCCCGGCTACTTTAATCGTTGATAGTACGGCCGCTACCTTAATGAAAAAAGGTGTTATTGATAAGGTCGTGGTTGGGGCAGATCGAATTGCTAAAAATGGAGATACAGCCAATAAGATAGGAACCTTTATGTTATCGGTCTTGGCTAAAGAATATGATGTTCCCTTTTACATAGCTGCTCCGCTTTCTACCGTTGATTTTGAGATAGATAGTGGAGATGATATAGAAATAGAGATCAGAGCAGACAAAGAAGTGACCGATATCAGAAGTGTTAGGATTGCCCCGGTGGGGGTAGATGTCTATAATCCTGCCTTTGATGTTACACCAGCTGAAAACATTACCGCGATTATTACTGAAAAAGGAGTAATAGAGCCTCCTTTTACAGAAAATCTTAATAAGGCTAGGAAGTAATTTCCTAACAGCTAGTTATAATATAATCAATATATGAGGGGTTTTTATTATGGAAGATCTAAATTCTATTGCCATTATTTCAGACATTCATGGAAATTACACGGCATTGGAAAATGTTTTAAAGAAGATTGAGATGTATGATGAACAGATTAATGATATAATGTGTTTAGGAGATCTGGTCGGATATAATCCGGAACCAGAAAAATGTGTTAATAAAATAAGAGAAGTCTGCAGCAAGGTTATCGCCGGCAACCATGATAAAGCGATGGTCGGCGAGCTTAATATCCAGTGGTTTAGACAGACGGTAAAAAAATCAATTACCTGGACAAGAGATCATTTAAGTGAAGAAAGCAAATCTTACTTAAAGTCTCTTAATACGCGGGAAGACCTTACTATTAACGGACGTAAAATTATCTTAGCTCACGGGAGTCCCGATCAAAATTCACCTTTTTCCTATATATTTAACCGTTATGATATAAAAGCGATTGAACCCTTGATTATGGATACTAATATACTTTTTATAGGCCACACCCATATTCCTTTTTGTTTTTGTAATAAGGGAGACGGCTGGCAGCAAATCGAAAAAGATGAGATTGAAATAAATCCGGAATATAATTATATAGTAAATGTTGGTAGTGTGGGACAGCCCCGTGATAGAGATCCCCGCTTAAGTTTTGTGATCTTTAATCCCAATAATAATTTATTAACTTTTCATAGATATGAATATAATATTAAAGAAGTACAGGATAAATTTGCTAAGACAGATTTACCAGAAGAGTTCTCGTTAAGATTAGCGCAAGGCAGATAGGAGAGGATAAAGATGGATAAACAGGGTTGGCATCTAAAAAACTGGCATTTTCTGGGCTGGCTGGAGACGGTCATTAAAACAGCCGCTATTATTATTGGTATTTATGTATTTTTTCTGGGAGTAAAGGAGCCTAATTTTTTACTGATTGATAATGTACCTTTTATCCAACTTATCATCCAACTTATCATTTTAATTATTTTATCCTTAGGCCTAGTTATTGCTATCTATAATCGTTATCAGAACAAAGATATCGTATCAATGGTTTTTGTATTATTCAATAACTGGGGACATTGGGGTTTAATATACGGTATATTTAAAGGTGTAGAAGCAAGATTCTTATATTCCTTTGCGATGATCATGTTAGCAGGTGATCTAATTAAAATTATATTTCTGAGAAAATATAATTATTCGGAAGGAGAACTCGCCCCTAAGAAATTTATTTACCTGACCTCGGTTTATATTATTGGTTACATATTAATAATTTTATTAGGTTTACCAACCTTATTATAAATAGTAAGTATTTTACTGAATTATCCACCGTTATATTATACGATTAGTATAGTAAATATTACAAAACGTATAAGAGGTGGATAAAATGAATACATTTTATATATTATTAATTTCTTTGTTATTAGTTTTTACAGTGAGTAAGGTTGGAATGGCAGCAGAAGAAACCGAAAAGCCTCCTATTGATAAAATGAGACCGGACAATCTAAAGACAGCGACCTTTGCTATGGGATGTTTTTGGGGACCGGATGTTGTATTTGGTGGTGTTGAAGGGGTCTGGAAAACAAGGGTTGGTTATGCAGGTGGTGATAAGGAAAACCCCACCTACCATAATCTGGGTGGTCATACTGAAACTATCCAAATCGAATATGATCCAACCGCAATTTCATATAAAGAGCTTTTAGAGATATTTTTTGAAAACCATAATCCTTATGTAAAGCCCTACAGCACTCAATACAAATCGATAGTATTTTATCATAATCAAAACCAAAAAGAAATATACCAAAATTATGTAGAAAAATTAAAAGAAAATAAAACATTATATACCCAGTTAAAAGAATATGATAAGTTTTATTATGCAGAGTTTTACCATCAAAAATACCAACTACAGGGTTTTTCAAGATTGATGAAAGAAGTACAAAAATATTATCCGAAAGATATGAACTTTATTAATTCCACTTTAACTGCTCGTTTGAATTATTTTGTTGGTACCAGGGAAGGGAAAGAAATGTTAGAAAAAGAAAAAGAATATTATGGATTGGATGAAGAAACAATAAGTTGGCTAAAATCATTTATTAAAGAATAAAGGTGGTTTCGATGAAGATTAAATATTTAAACGGTGAAAGGCTCTATTATGCCTTCATTTCAGGTGCAAAAGAAGTAATTGAAAATAGAAAAGAACTTAATAAAATCAATGTCTTTCCTGTACCGGATGGAGATACGGGTACTAATCTCTCGCGTACCTTAAATATGGTTATGGAAAATGTGATAGCCGATAAATCCGTTAAGACAACCTTAAATTCAATGGGGGATGCGGCTTTAAGGGGAGCTATCGGTAACTCTGGGATTATTTTCGCCCAGTTTATCAATGGGTTAAAAGAAAATTTAAAGGCCGAAAAGAGGTTAAATGTAGATAACTTTGCCGAAATGATAGATAATGCAGTGGATTATACCTATCAAGCTATCAGCGAACCGGTGGAAGGTACAATGCTTACAGTAATGAAGGATTGGTCTAAATCATTAGAAGAATTAAGGGCTAAAACCGACGATTTTGAGGAATTAATGTCCGAATCCTTAAAGATCGCTAGAGAATCGCTGGATAATACCAAAAATACCCTGGAGGTATTAAAAAAGGCACATGTGGTTGATTCCGGGGCATTAGGCTTTGTTTACTTTCTTTCCGGTATCTTAGAATTTATCAGGACAGGTAAAATACAGGATATAAACCATTATGATATAGTGTTAGAAAATGAAGAATCTACAATTACAGAAGAAGAAGAGCTTGAATACAGATACTGTACCGAAGCTTATATAGAAGAGGTCACAAAGGAGATCCCTCAAATAAGAGAAGAATTAAGTCATTTGGGAGACTCTTTGATAATTGCCGGTAGTTCAGCCAAAATGAGGATCCATATCCACACCAATGAACCGGCTGAATTCTTTGCAGAACTTAATAATTACAGTACAATAATTGATCAAAAAGTGGATGATATGCTTATTCAATACAATGTAAAGTATGACCGTATATCTAATATCGCCCTTGTAACCGATTCAATTGCAGATTTACCGAAAAATTATATGGATAATAATCAGATTAATATGATACCGATAAATTTAGTAGTAGACCAAACTAATTATCTGGATAAAGTAACAGTTACCTCCGATAACTTCTATGATCTGGTAGATGAGGCAGAGGAGTATCCTACCTCAGCCCAACCCTCTGTGAAAACGGTCGAAGATAAACTATCCTTTTTAGCTGATCATTATGAGGGCATAATAGTGATAACGGTTTCCAGTAATTTGAGTGGAACTTATGATTCTGTACAGAGGGCAGCCGAGAATATACAAAATGGTGCCAAGATAACAATAATTGATTCAAAACTTGATTCTGGTGCCCAGGGACTTTTAGTTATGGAAGCGGCTGAAAAGATTAAAGAAGGATGGGATTATCAAGAGATAGTTGATTATATAGAAAATATTAAGCAAAATATGTATATCTATGTTAGTGTAGATAACTTTGAATACATGGTAAGAGGTGGTCGAGTTAGTCCCCTTAAGGGTAAATTAGCCGGCCTATTAAACCTTAAACCGATCGTTTCGCTTGATGAAGAAGGCAATGGTATAGCCTTTGCTAAAGCCTTTAGTAAACGAGGCAACAACAAAAAGATCAAACAGATTGTAAAGGACCATATGGAAGAGGATGGAATAAAGAGATATTCTATTGTACATGGAGATGGTATTGAGAGAGCCCAACGATATAAAAAGATGTTCACCCAACTTATAGGAAAAGAACCTGATTATATTGAAGACATATCTCCTGTCATAGGACTAAGTGCCGGCCGCAACAGTGTAGCTATATCATTAATGACAAAAAAAGGAGATGATTAGTAATGGGTTCAATTTTCGTGCAAACTTTATTGTTTATCTTGGCATACTTTATTGTGTTTTTCATAATAGCGGTTGTCAAAAAGAATAACTCGGTTGTTGATATTGGTTGGGGACTTGGTTTTGTCTTAACCTCCTACTTTGTATTAATAAATACCGGTAATATTAATTTTAGGTCCATTATTGTAACTTTAATGGTTACAATTTGGGGACTTAGATTATCATACCATATCTACAAAAGAAATAAGGGTAAACCAGAAGATTTTCGTTACGCAAAGTGGAGGGAAGAATGGAATAACTTTTATTTAAGGTCTTTTTTCCAGATATTTGTCTTACAGGGGATACTTTTATTCATAATTGTATCTTCAGTTATTAATATCAACTCCAATCCAGGGGCAGCCTTTACAGTATTCGATGCTTTAGGTATTGTGATCTGGGTAGTTGGCTTTACCTTTGAAGCACTCGGTGACAAACAGCTTAAGGACTATATTAATAGACCAGACTCAGAAAAGGAAGGCCATATTATGAAAGAGGGACTCTGGCGTTATACCAGACACCCTAACTATTTCGGTGAAGCCACTATGTGGTGGGGGATTTTCATCATAGGTCTTTCTATACCAAACAGCTGGTACTTTGTGATCAGTCCGATTACAATAACTTATCTACTGCTTTATGTTTCTGGGGTACCTCTTTTAGAGAAAAGGTATGCAGATGATGAAGAATTTCAAGAATATGCTAAGCATACCAATAAGTTTTTCCCCTGGTTTCCTAAATAAATAGCAAGAATGGAAGTGTAAACAATGAAGGTAGCCAAATATCTATCTCTTTTAGGTTTTATTATCATGTCAGCAGCTATCATAAGCGGATTTATATATGGGGATTTTTCCGGTGAAGGCGGTATTATTCTTTCGATGATCTGGGGTAAGGTGACTTTAATTGATATTTATATCATGTTTTTAATATTTTCAGGCTGGATCTATTATCGAGAGGAACAATTCATTAAATTTTTCGGTTGGTTTTTACTGGTTTTAGTATTCGGAGCCGCAACAGCCTGTCTTTACTTATATATAGCATTTGAGAGGAGTAAAGGTGATTGGAACCAGTTTTTTACTGGAAAAAGGTAGAAAAATATATAAAAACGTTGTAATTTCAGGAATAAAAGTGATAAAAAAGAAGGAAATTTCTAACTTTTGTATAAATTAAATACAATAAGAATAAAACTTAAATTAAGGGGTTGAGTATTGATGACAAAAACAGATTTAATTGACAAGGTTGCTGAAGAAACTGGTTTAACTAAAAAGGACTCTGGCGAGGCTATTAACGCTACTATTGACACAATCATGGAATATTTAAAAGAAGAAGCTAAGAAACCAGAGGAAAAAAGAGACAAAGTACAACTTATTGGATTCGGCTCATTTGAAGTAAGAGACAGAAGTGCCCGTAAGGGTAGAAATCCTCAAACTGGCGAAGAAATTACTATTCCTGCCAGAAAAGTACCTGTATTTAGAGTAGGCAAAACCTTTAAAGAAGTAGTGGAAGACAAGTAAAACAAAGAGGTGCATAATATGGAAAGGGATTTAGAAGTTACCTCAACTGCTTTTCAGGATGGAGACATGCTGCCGGAGAAATACACAGCAGATGGAGCTGACATTTCTCCCCCACTTACAATTAAAAATATTAATCCTGAAGGTGAGACTATAGCAGTAATAATGGATGATCCCGATGCACCAGTTGGAACTTTCACTCACTGGATGATTTGGAATATACCAGTTGATAAAAATGATATTCCAGAAGATGTTCCAAAAGATAAAAAGGTAGATTCCCTGGCTGATGCAGTTCAGGGCTATAATGATTTCGGAGAAGTAGGTTATAGAGGACCTGCTCCTCCCAGTGGAGTTCATAATTATCATTTTAAAATTTATATCTTAGATCAAAAAATAGATATTCCATTTGATTCAAGCAAGCAGAAATTAGTGAATACTTTAAAAGATAACCTCTTACAAAAAACAGAAATTGTCGCAAAAAATGAGAGGTAAAAAAGAGGTATAAAGAAAATGGAAGTAAAAGTAGAACAGCCTAATCAAGAAAAATTAGACGAATTAGGTGTGAAAAATTGGCCTATTTGGGAAAAGGAAGTTTCAGAATTTGATTGGTCTTATGACCAAAAAGAAACTTGTTATATTCTAGAAGGCAAGGCAGAAGTTGAAACTCCAGATGGAAAAGTAAGTTTCGGTAAAGGAGACTTGGTTACTTTTCCAGCCGGTCTGGATTGTAAGTGGAAAATATTAGAAGATGTTAAAAAACATTATATATTAGGTTAAGGATTTATCAAGAAGGAGGCGGCTGCCTCCTTCTTTTCTCATGGGAGGTGTAATTTTGCAAATTTTTCAAGATGCGGCAAAAATGATTAAGAATTCACAGCACATTACCGTCTTTACAGGAGCTGGTATATCGGTTGAGAGTGGTATACCTCCTTTTCGGGGAGAAGATGGACTCTGGGAAAAGTATGACCCCTATTTTCTCCACATCAATTACTTTATGAACAATCCCGAAGAGTCCTGGAAGTTAAATAAAAAACTATTTTACAGTATGTTTGAAGACTGCCAACCGAATAAGGCACATCAAGTAGTGGCCCAACTAGAACAAGAGGGATATGTCAACACAGTCATAACTCAAAATATTGATAATTTACACCAGGAAGCCGGCAGTAAAAAGGTATATGAATTTCACGGAACCTATAAAGAATTAATCTGTACAGAATGTGGTAAGATCTATGAGTTTCAAGCCAGATATCTAAAAGATCTTCCGCCTCGATGTAAGAGCTGTAATGGGATATTAAAACCCAATTACATCTTTTTTGGAGAGGGCATACCTCAGAAAGCCTATCAGGGATCTATAAAAGAGGCCCAGGAAGCAGATTTGTTTATAGTAATAGGAACTACCGGTCAAGTAACTCCTGCCTCTCTAATACCTGATATGGCCTCCCGACATGGGGCAAAGATAATTGAAGTAAATACGAAGAGGTCAAACTTTACTAACAACATTACGGATGTATTTCTACAGGGGAAAGCTACCGAAATGATGGAAAAACTTTATAATAAATTAAAAGAGATAGATTAATTTAATTTTTCATTTTTTTCTTAAAGTTTATTAAGTTCGCACTACATTTATCACAATACAGAGAACTAGTCCAGTTATTAGAACCACAACATGGACAAATTATTTTTTTACTCATGAATAACATTCCTCCTATTAAAAATCAGCACACTCTTATGTTTTTACCATATATTAGTCATTTTGTAAAGGAGATTTTAAAAATCATGAAGAGATTAAAAGATAGAAATGATGGAAAAAAAATATACTATGCGGGGATCGGCAGCCACAGTACGCCCGAAGATGTCTTGGATATTATGGTGGAGTTAGGTTACCTTTTGGCTGAAGAGAACTATATTCTCCGTTCAGGCGGGTCACCGGGGGCAGATACTGCTTTTGAAGCCGGAGCTAAAAAGGCAGACGGGCAATTTGAAATCTACTTGCCCTGGGATAAATTTCAGGACCGCAGTGGTGATAATTATCTAGATGTAAGAAACTTAGATAATTTCAATAATGCTAAAAGAATAGCTAAAAAACATCATCCCAACTTTGCAGAGCTATCTGAGAGTGCCAAGTTATTGATCACTAGAGATACCTATCAGGTCTTAGGAAAAGACCTTACAACACCTTCAAAGTTTGTGGTGTGCTGGACTCCAGATGGCTGTATTACAGACCGGGATAGAAGTAAAGAGACCGGTGGGACCGGCCAGGCGATATCAATTGCCAGTCGGAGAGAGATTCCTATCTTTAATTTAAAGTTAAAAGAGCATAGAAGACAGGTTGAGGAATGGATCAATAAGCTTTCTTAACCTCTTAAATAAAAAAACCATTATCTGGTCTCAGATAATGGTTTCATTGATTTCAAGTTTTAAATATTTAATATTTCGCCTGATAAAGTAGCAAAAGCATAAACAGAAGGTCCCACATGACAGCCTAAGGTGGGAGATATCCGATTTTGAAAGAATTCTACTTCTTTATCCTCGGGTAATATAGATTTGGTTTTTTCCAGTAATTTTTGGGCTGTATTTTCTCTATCACCATGTAAGATGCCGACCCAGGCTTTCTTATCTTCTTTAATTTTATCGACTATCATTTCGCTCATCTTTTGTAAGGTCTTTTTATT
>DATGCJ010000019.1:0-4567 GCA_035312025.1 Halanaerobiales bacterium
GATTTCCGGTAAAGAAAATGAAGATAAAATTCGAGATTTTATTAAAAAGGTACAGAAACAAAAAGAGATGGAAAGAACCTCACCTGAATCGGAAAAAGAAGGTATATTTACGGGTAGTTATGCTACAAACCCGATGACCGGTCAAGAAATCCCAATTTTGATCGCTAACTATGTTCTTATGGGCTATGGTACAGGTGCGATAATGGCTGTACCCGCCCATGACCAAAGAGACTTTGACTTTGCTAAAAAATATGATCTTCCGATAAAAGCTGTTATCCAGCCCGATGATCTTGAAGAAAAATTGGATGGTTCTACCATGGAAGAAGCTTATCCAGAAGAAGGTCATCTCATTAATTCGGGTAAATATAACGGCATGGATGTAGAGGAAGCCTTTGCAGCAATGGCTGATGACATGGAAGCAGAGGGAATCGGCGAAAGACAGATCAACTATAGGTTGAGAGACTGGTTGATTTCAAGGCAGAGATACTGGGGAGCTCCTATCCCGATTGTCTATTGTGATGAATGTGGGGCTGTACCAGTACCGGAAGAGGACCTACCTGTCTTACTACCGGATAATGTGGAATTTTCTGCAACCGGTTTTTCTCCCCTGGCAAAAGATGAAGACTTTGTAAATACTACCTGTCCCAAGTGTGGCGGAGAGGCAAAAAGAGAGATCGATACTATGGATACCTTTGTAGATTCATCCTGGTACTTTTTGAGATATATCGATCCTCATAATGATAGTCTACCGGTTGATTATGATAAAGCAGAAGACTGGTTCCCGGTTGATCAATATATTGGGGGAATTGAACATGCGATTCTCCACTTGCTGTATGCAAGATTCTTCACCAAAGTAATAAGAGATCTTGACCTGATTAGTGCTGGTGAACCCTTTACTAAATGGTTAGCCCAGGGTATGGTGCTAAAAGATGGAGACAAGATGTCTAAATCAAAAGGTAATGTAGTAGATCCAGGCCGGATACTTGATGAATATGGAGCAGATACAGCCCGCCTCTTTATCCTGTTCGCTTCCCCACCGGAAAAAGATCTGGAATGGAGTGAAGAAGGGGTCGAAGGTGCTGACCGTTTCTTGAATAGGGTCTGGAGATTTATTGCAAATAATATTGAAGAAATTAAAGAAGTAGATGTTAGTGAAGTTACTATAGACCAATCTAGTTTAAATGATGAAGAAACAGAACTACACCGTAAACTACATGAAACAATTCAGAAGGTAACAGAAGATATTGAAGATAGACTTAACTTTAATACAGCTATCAGTGCCATTATGGAACTTGTCAATGAAATTTACCATTATTTAGGGAACAATAGTGATAAGATCAATAAAGAACTATTTGCCTTTATCACGGAAAAAGTACTGCTTATGCTGGCTCCCTTTGCCCCTCATATGACAGAGGAACTTTGGCATAGAATTGGGCGAGAGAATAGTATCCACCGTGCGCAGTGGCCGGCGTTTGATGCTGAGGCAGCTAAAAAAGAAGAGATCACCATTGTAATTCAAATCAATGGTAAAGTAAGAGATAGAATAGATGTGAGTGCTGATATTTCCGAAGAAAAACTAAAAGAAAAAGTATTTGCACAAGAAAAAGTTAAAAAATATACAGAGGGCAAAGAAATAGTAAAAACAATTGTAATACCCAAAAAGCTTGTAAATGTAGTTGTCAAATAACCAAAAAATAATAATTAACTAAAACCCCTGTTTTAATGACAGGGGTTTTTTGATATAATAAAGAAAATAGTTAATGGGGGTTGGCAGATGGGCAGAGAATTCAAATGTGAAAAATGTGGAAGCAAAAGTTATGATAAAACAGAGTTGCGGACCACAGGAGGAAAACTATCTAAACTGTTTGATGTCCAAAACAAAAAGTTTATCGCAGTAAGCTGCAGTAACTGCGGTTATACAGAACTTTATAGAATAAATGACAGCGGTGTCTTGAGTAATATTTTTGATTTTTTAACCAATTAATTTAGGGAGTGTTATTTATGTCAGGTATCGTATTTAAAAAAACAAAAGATTTAGAACAGATATCTAATTTTTATCAAAATGTCATAGGCATGGAACTATGGCAGGACCAGGACAAATGCAAGATTTTTGAAAAGGGCAATTTACAACTAGGATTTTGTGAAGGTGATGAGATAGATAATGATGGAATTATTACCTTTTATTATAACAACAAAAAGGAAGTAGACAAGTTATATAATAACGGGAAACTTGAAGTAATTGAAGAACCTAAAGAAAATGATAAATTTAATATATACCAGTTTTTTGCAAAAGATCCAGAAGGGCGTACCCTGGAGTTTCAAACTTTCTTACATAATATTAACCCCTTCTTAACCGGCAAAGAACTGTTATTAGAAAGAAGAAGTTATCGTGAGTATAGTGAAAAGGAAATTCCGGAAGAAGTAATAAACAAAGTAATTGATATTAGTAGATATGCCCCTACCTCTATGAACTCACAGTCTTATTATTTCAAGTTCATCAGAGATGAGGAATTAATCTGTGATCTTGCTTCTATCAGAAAAACCGCTTCAGAACCGATAAAAAAAGCTCCGATGGCAGTAGCGATTTGTTCTGATAATGAGCAGTCTAACAGATATCAACAGGATGCGGATATAGCAGCTTATCATTTTATGTTAGCGGCCAGATTATATAACCTGGGGACCTGCTGGATTGCAGATATGGACCGGGAAAGTATAAAGAGGAAGTTGGATATACCTGTAGATCATTATATTGCGACAATTACCCCTTTAGGTTATATAAAAGATGAAAAGGATGCGCCCAGTAGGAAGGACCCGTCTAAATTCATTAGATAATTAGACTAGGAGTGTTAAAGATGAGAGAAAAAGCTTGTGTGGTAGATGTGACAGGTGATACGGCTAAGGTGGTAGTAACCCGCCATTCTGCCTGTAGTAAATGCAATAAAGACTGTATTTTGGGGATGGAAGATTCACATGAACAGGATGAAATGTATGTAGAAGTAAAAAGCAAGAAGAATGTAGAGGTCGGAGATACAGTAAGTATTGAATTAAAGGACAGTTCCCTTGTACTCGGATCTTTAATGATATATTTAATTCCCCTCTTATTTTTTGTAGGTGGTTACTTCATTGGGGCCCGCTTAAGTTGGCTCTTTGGTACTTTGAGTGCTGAAGTAACGGGAATTTTATCTTCTTTTGTCTTTTTATACCTCTCTTATCGTCTGACAAAAAAGATCGATAAGCGGATTTCCAAAAGTGAAAAATTCCAATCGGAAATTGTTAATATTGTTTCCAAAAATGAAAATATCTAATTAGGATGTGATCACAGATGAATTCAATATCTGAAGAAGTAAAAGAAGACCTACTTGTTCGCTTAAATAGGATAGAAGGCCAGACCCGGGGAGTCAAAAAGATGGTCGAAAATGATAAATACTGTGTAGATATCTTGACTCAAATCGTGGCAGCTCGGGGTGCTTTAAAAAAAGTAGGCTTAAAAGTATTACAGGAACATATTAATGGTTGTGTCCAGAGTTCATTACAAAATGAGGACGAAGAGATAATAGATGAGCTTTTAAATGTAATAAATAGATTCATGGACTAATATTTTGGTAAATTATGTTTATGAAATAAGGGGTTTTGCAGATAAAGATAAAAAAATAAAAAAAATTTTAAAAAACAAAATCCCTATAATTTAAGTAATACCGGACCAAAACAAACAGGAGTTCACCTCCTGTTTTTTAATTTTAAAAAAGGGAAAAATGAACTCTTGTTGAATTTAAAAGATACGCAAAAAAATAATAAAAAAATAAAATTATTGTGATTGAATTAAAAAATATATTATGTTATGATTATTGATGCTGCCAACAAGTCAGGAGTGATTAAAATGCAGCATTTAGAGTATTTCAAGGTTCCGAAAATACTTTTCGCAGATGATAAATTAAATCTAAATGAATTTAAAGTTTTAGTAAAGTTGTTTTCAAAAATTGATCAGTCTAGTTTGATTACAAAAAATAAATGGCTGCTTGAAAAAAACAATTTAAATATAAAAAAAGAGATAATTAATTCCTTACTTAAAAAAAATTGGTTAAATAAGGAAGAAAAGCAGCTGTATTTGAACATTCCCGAAAGTGTTTTACCCAAAGATAAAGAAGAAGTAAATTATGAAAAAGCGGGTTCCAAGATCGCCAGTAAATGGGATGAATACTTTGGAACCTTAAATTTAACTCCTACTCTTTTACAAAAACTCCTCTCCTTTATGGAAGACGGTATTAGTGAAGATGTGATAATCGAAGTAATGAAAATCAGTTCAAAAAAAGCCGAAGGCAATCCTGCCAATTATATGATTTCTATCTTAAGAGACTATCTAAATAGATCAATATATACTATCTACGACTTTAAAGAAGAAAAACAAAGGATGGAAGAATATGAAAAAAGACTTCAAGAAATTAATCGAAAAAAAGAAAGAAGAGATGAAAAAGAAGCCCTCGAATCAGACTTCGAAGACCGATATAGATAAGCATGTCCCTAAAGAAGAAGCAGTTAAGAAGATCTATGATGTGATAATAAATAACAG
>DATGCJ010000020.1:0-2676 GCA_035312025.1 Halanaerobiales bacterium
AAAATATTTAAGAGAACTTGATAGGAAATCACCTAACAAGATAATGTGTGCTGCTGATTTCATGGGAGTTAAACCCCAGCTCTTAGAGGCAAGGCGAGAAGAGTTGTATAACCGGTTTCCTGTAAACCAAGATTGGCATGATAGATATAAAGAGGGTAAAGTAACGACTCAATACTATCTAGCAGAAGCGAGAAAAGAGTTACAGGATTTTATATATTAAAAACATATTAGAGGTGGAAAAAATGCTAATTGACCTTAGTATAGAGGTAACGCCAGAATTAAGAGAACAAGCTCTAAAAAATGAAGAAAAAACTGTTGGGGGACATATTGGTACTCATTTTGATGTCATGGATAAAGAATTCCCCTTAGAATTTATAAAAAGAAAGGGGATTGTCTTTAATATAAGTAATAGCAAAGAAAGAGAAATTAAAGTTAAGGATATTGATTTAGATCAAATTAAAGAAAATATGTTTGTAGGATTCTATTCCGGTTTCTTAAAAGAAGTTGGTTATGGTACAGAACAATATTTTTACGAACATCCCCAGTTATCAAAAGATTTAATTGATAAGTTGCTTGCTAAAAAAATATCTATTATTGGGATTGATTTTGCCGGTATCAGGCGAAGGGAGGAGCATTCAGAGATGGATCAGTACTGTGCTGACCAGGGAGTTTTTATTGTGGAAAATCTAAATAACTTTGATAAGTTACTAAAAGATAAGAAATCTGTTCGGTTTAAAGCCTATACCTTTCCAATTAAATATTCTGGGATGTCCGGTCTACCCTGTCGTGTGGTGGCAGCCGTATAAGAATATATTATTTTTGAGGAGGTAAAAATGAAAATATATCAAGTAGATGCTTTTACAGACCAACCCTTTAAGGGTAATCCAGCTGCCGTTTGTATTTTAGATAAGCCTAAAGAAGCCAACTGGATGAAGAATGTAGCAGGAGAGATGAGTTTGCCTGAAACAGCTTTTCTCTTAAAGGAAAAGACTGGATATAACTTGCGGTGGTTTACCCCGACAAGTGAAGTTGACCTCTGCGGTCATGCTACTTTGGCGAGCGCCCATGTTCTCTGGGAAACAGAGAGAATTGATAAAATGCGAGATATTGAGTTTAATACTAAGAGCGGTCTCCTAATAGCAAGAAACAAAGATGGGTGGATTGAATTAGACTTTCCGATTGAAGCGCCTAAAGAAGAATTTGCACCTCAGATACTTATAAATGCACTTGATGTAGAGCCGGTCTATGTTGGCAAAAATCGTTTTGATTACATCATTGAAGTTAATTCAGAAGAAATTGTCAAAAATTTAGATCCAGATTTTAGATTGTTAAGAGAAGTTGAGACCCGGGGAGTGATAGTAACAAGCAAATCAACCTCTAATAAATATGACTTTATCTCTAGGTTTTTTGCTCCTTCAATCGGCATAGATGAAGATCCGGTAACTGGTTCTGCCCACTGTTGTTTAGCACCCTATTGGGCAGAGAAGTTAAATAAAAATGAGTTTTTAGCTTATCAGGCTTCTGACAGAGGGGGAAGTATTAAGATCAGATTAGGAGAAGAGCGGGTATATCTAAGCGGGCAGGCTACTATGGTTTTAAAAGGAGAATTGATGGAATGAAAAGTTGGACCAAAAAGGAGATTAAGATGTCAGATATTAGATACATTGTTAATGTGGAAGCGGTTATCTATCGAGATGATCAATACTTGCTTATAAAAAGAAGTGATAAGGAAGAACATGCACCCGGTATATTATCAAATGCCGGCGGCAAGGTTGAGATTAAAAATCCTCAAAAAGAAGTACTGGAAAAAACCATAATTAGAGAGATCAAAGAAGAAGTAGATATTGAGTTAAAAAGCCCTTTTCATTATCTGGAGAGCAAGTCTTTTTATCTCGATAAAAAAGAATTAATAATTGATATTATCTTCCTATGTGAATATAAGTCGGGGCAAGCCAAATGTAAGGATAAAGAAGAAGTTGATCAGGTTTACTGGTTGTCCTATAAGGAAATTATGGCGAACAAAGAAATAGAAGATTGGCTGAAAAATACTATCGCCAAAGCAGAGAAATTCAGAAAAAAATAATCTGGGGTGAAACTGTGAGCCTTAATTTGATTACTGATGAAGTGGAAATATTGATAGATATCTTAAAAAGAAAAGATAATAATAAACCAATTAAAAAAGTACAATGGGATGAATTATTTAATAGTAATGGGTTTAAAATACTAACCGTAAGAGAAAAAGAAATGAATCAAGGAATAGATAAATTTGAATTCAAAGATTTTGTAATGAATAAAATAGCTTCAGATAGATACATTTCATATAAAAAATCACTTGAAAAATTAAAAAGTATGAATTTAGATGATATTATAAATAGAACAAGAGATTATTTGCCTGATAATACTAGACTAGATACAGATATTGTTCCGGTCATTAAACCTCAAAAGAATAGTTTTATTCATCGGATTAATGATAAATTAATTCTTTTTCTTTATCTTGAACCAGATATTTCAAAAGAGAAGTTGGAAAATAAATTGATACACGAACTACACCATATCGGCTTGGATTATGTCTATCAAAATAGTGATTATAGCTGTCTATCAAAACCAGCTCAGAAAGTTATAGAATGGACAAATGCCTTTGGTGAAGGCTTTGCCATGTTAGCTGCTGCTAAAGGG
>DATGCJ010000021.1:0-20885 GCA_035312025.1 Halanaerobiales bacterium
ATTGACCGGTAGTTTTAAATACCTACCCTGGTCTGGTCCATATTCCATATTGTAAAGTCCAGTCGTATTATCTTCATTTATTATACCATTTACTATTTCAATAATTAGACTATTATATTTAAATAGATCTGAGGTTAAAAAATGATCAGGGGCCAGTTCGGTTTTATCGGTATAAATACTGGTTACATAAGTTGGCCGGTTGGCATCTTCTACCGCCCTGAACATACCATAATTACCAAGATTAACTCCACTCATTATGATATCAACTTTTCTATTTATTAGGGTTTCGGTTGCCTGTTTTGTCTTTAATGGGTTATTAAAACTACCAACATAGATATATTCAAATTCTACCTGAGGATTGTGCTCCTGAACAGCCTGCTGGATCGCATTTACAACCCCAATGGTCCAGGAGATCTTAAGTCCGCCTACAAAACCTATTTTGTCAGTTTCGGTAACTTCACTTGCCAAAGCACCTAAAACATAGTGGTTTATATAATAATTTCTTTTAATCTGAATGACATTATCAAAATCCTCTGATAAAGGTAACTTCTGGATAGTTATTTGCCAAATCAAAGATACCACTGTTAAATTGAGTCCCGTGTATCCAGATTATATTATATCATAAAGAAATATATTCTCTTACTACCCGCGGTGCATCGGGTACCGCTACCTGTTCTAAATAAGAAACTTCTAAACCCAGTTCATCGTTTACATTTTGTAAGGCCTTATAGCCAATGGTATTCCAGTCCGCATCCTGGATAGATCCCGGAAAGACAGCTGCCATCTTATATTCAGCTTCTTGAGCCTCTGTTATATTTCCAAGTGGAAATAAAGTTAAAACTAACAACAATATTACTGCCGTAACAAGTTTATTATTGATATTTATATTCACTATTTTTTTCTCCTCATTTAATTCCTAGTATATTTGTCAGATTTAATTATATAGTAATATAATAATGGGATAAATGCAATATTTTCCTATTTATCTCGTTAATATATTAATAAAAGGATAAGAAAAGGTTCTCTAGAATAAAGTATTGAGAAGTATTATTTTTAGGTGGTGTATATAAAATGAAAAGTAAAGATAAAAAGGGAGTTAAGATCTGTAAACATTATGATCTCTGCGGCGGCTGCAGCAGTTTAGATGTTCCCTATCAAAAACAGCTCGAACAGAAAAAAGCAAAGGTAAAAAATTATTTTTTAGAAAATGATATAATGGAATTTCCGCTTAGCGAAGTTATTGAAAGTCCTAAGATCTATGAATATAGAAACCATATGGAGCTTAGCTTTGGTGATTTAGAGATCGGGGGTAAACTGCAGTTAGGACTCCATCCCCGTGGTAAAAGATATGAGGTAGTAACTATAGACGGCTGTTATTTAATAGATGAAGATTTTAGAAAGATTATTAAAACTATGATCGACTACTTCCGTCAAACAAACCTTAAAAAATACCATGTAAAATTAAGAGAAGGCTATTTAAGAAATGTAAAACTAAGGAAGGGAATTAATACCGGTGAGATCTTAGTAAATTTAATTACTAATTCTCAGCGGGACCCAGATCTAAGCGATCTATTTGAAGAGTTAAAGGACTTGGATTATAAAGATGAACTGGTAGGAATTTTACATACCATTAATGATGATTATGCCGATGCAGTCAAGGCAGACGAAGTTAGAACTTATTATGGCCGGGATTATTTTTACGAGAAATTACTCGGTTATAAATTCAAAGTAAGCCCTCTTGATTTTTTCCAGGTCAATACAAAGGCGGCCGAAAAGCTTTATAAAATTGTTATAGAGTATTTTAAAGGTAGTAAGGAACAAAAAGTATATGATCTTTATTCAGGTACTGGCTCAATTTCCCAGGTAATATCACCCCATATCAAAAAAGTAATCGGTATAGAACTTGATGAAAGTGCCGTTAAAAAGGCCAGGGCTAACTTAAAATTAAATAATGTTAATAACTGTGAGTTCATTCAGGGGGATGTAAGGGAAGTATTGAAAAATAAAAAAGAACCGGTTAACAAGGTGGTCGTCGATCCACCTCGCCCCGGTTTACATTCAGAAGTTACAAGAAGTATTATTGAGATTTCTCCACAAGAAATTATCTATGTATCATGTAATCCACAAACACAGGCCCAAGATCTTAAAAAATTATTATACAATGATTACCATATTGAAGACATAAAATTAGTTGACATGTTTCCCCATACCACTCATATTGAGAGTGTAGCCCATATTGTTAAAGATTAAATATTAGTTAGTTTCCTTTATTTTTTCTAGAAAGTTTATCTGCATAAACATGATCTGGTCTTCCTGCATATCATGTGCCCTATTTAATCTGTAATGAGGTCTCTTAATTAATAACATAATTGATTTAATGAAAGCATATGACTTTATTACCCAATGTACGGGTAATAAAGGGGTAATCAAAATCCTATCAAGATATTTAATCTTTAAATCATTACTGAAAATATAATAAGTGTTAAATATTAAAAAGAGAACCAGATTAAAAACTGTGAATAGAAACTGCGGCTGCCAAGTTAAAAAAGTCATAATACGACCGGCTGCTAAAAAAACTGCTGATATTAATATTAAACATGTATATAAAAAGGGTAGTAAAAGTTCCCCACCTATCGTCAGGTTGTTAAATAATATGTCCTTTAACCCATCTTCTTTTAACTTGGAGATGGGTTTTCTGTTATAGACAAGCATGGTCTGCATATAACCCTTAAGTGAGTTAGTAAAGTTAAAAAACCAGTTGTTGAAGTTATCACTGCTTAACTGAAATGTTTTCGAATTTATGATGCCTATTTCATAACCTCGGGCAGCCGCTTTCCTGATTATTTCTAAATTCTCGGCTGTGTTATATAAATCCCAGCCTCCAAATTGTCTAATAGCAGCCGTTTTATAATGGTAAATCCCTTCATCTAAATAGGAGAAAAATTTGTATTTCAAATTATTTTCAATACTTAAATATTTACTAAATAAACTATTATTACTACCGGCTGCTTCTAAGGGAGACTGGAGGCAGAAATAATTTCTTTGAGAGTTTTCAAACTTAAAGACTGACTTTTTAAGCTGGTCAGCCTCTGGAATAGTGCTTCCCTTATAAATAGTTATATACTTTCCACTTGCTAAATTTAAGCCGAAATTATAAATCTCTATTTCTGTTCTTAATTTACTGGCAGGTATAGTATATATTAACCAGCTTTCATTATTCAATGCCAGATTTTTTATCTTGTCTTTTAGCTTTTTATCAACTAAAAATATTACTTCCATCTTTTCTGAAGGGTAATCCATTTTCTTTAAACTTAAAATCAAATTGTTTAGATCACTTGTGGATTGGGTAACCGGAATTAAGACAGTATAAACAGGTAAACTATCCTGGTCCCTGATATTTTTTTCTTTACTCGCTCCTTCTTTATCTATCTTGTTTTTTTTAGCTAGATATATTATAAAGCGGCTGATTAAAAATAATAAGAATAATGTATTAAGAGTATAAATTAAGATATCTACCGTGCTATTAAAATAAAAGAATAATCCAGTTATAAGTAAAATCCCAAAGATGGCTACTCCTAAGAGCTGTCCTCTCGTAAAGACATTTAAAGCTGTTTCATTATTTTTTCTTTTAATATTATTTTTTTGCTTCTTTATTATTTCATCTTTAAAAGCATATTCAATGAAATATTTGATTTCTTTTGGGTAAAGTTCTACTTTCTCAATCAAGATATCTCCAAATTTGTTTTTTAAAAATCTATCGATACTCTTATCTTTAAAATCAAAAACTATAATTTTGATGATATTATTTTTAAAATAAAGCGGCATGAACAGTTTTTCATTTAAAAAAGTGGGGTTAAATTTTTTAACAAAACCATAATCAATTTCTTCTTTAAGGGGGATCGTTTTTTCAGATAATTGATTAGATATATAGTTCTCGGATAAATCGGCCAGGATCTTATATATCTCAAGCCCCTCTACCATCTTGTTTCTAATCAAAATTTTAGATAACCGCTCATTGGTATCGGTATGTATGTCATAGGCATTATTTAATTGTCTTTTGGTTATTAGGTTTTTTCTGAGTAAAGTTTTACCCAATAAGGTTTGCTCAATCAACCATACACACCTACCTTTATGATCCTTCAATTTTTTGATGCGAAGTCCTGTAATAGATCCAAATTAATAACAAGACCAATAATATAATGGCAGCCAGGTAAAAATATCGCCTATATTGATTAAATAAAGATATTAACTGGTCATAATTTGCTTGGAAGTAAGCAGGTTTTTCTTCCTTAGACAGTTGGTATGTTTGATAATTTTCACCATTATAGACTAAGAGGTCACCTCTAAGAGTGGTTACTCCTCCGTCTGTATTAACTTTGTTTAACATGTCTTCTATACTCTCAATATTTTTTACGCTATCCAATAACATAACTGGTTTATCATTATAGTTGGTAAGGTCTAAATAACTGAAATTACTGTCCGTTTTAAATTCAGTAATTGTTTGCTGCTCGTTTTTTATTACAATCCTGCCGTCCTGATAATTGAGCTTTGAGTTGATTGGCTGATTTTTATCATCCCCCCCCATTATGATATACCAGTTATTATTACTTTCTCTAGCAAAACTATGGTCTGATAGGTAGTTGACATTAAAGTTATCTTCTCCTAGATTTTTCTCATGCAGTGAACCGTATAAGAGGGCAGTAGACTTTAATAATTGGTCGGAACTATTCTCATCAATTAATATCTGTCCCTCTCCTTTAAAGTTGTGCAGTAAATTTTCAAAACTATTATTTTTATATAAGCTGCCAGCCACTGTAAAATAACTGGCCGGGTTAAGATAGGTTTCCATTAGATTACTATAATTATCCAGCAGTTCGGCCGGATACTGGCTGAACTGTATCCTCAAGTTATTGAACTGTTCTAACTCACTGCCTTCAATTGTTACTAATTTATCCTTAAAATAGCTGCTGTTTTCTAATTTTTCACTATAAACTAACTTATTATTTATATACACTTTTAAATAAGCGGGGTTATCAAAGGGAATAAAGTAACTACCGGTTAGATGCAAGTTGAAATCTCTCGGCCAGTTAGTAAAAATATTAATCGGTAAATGGTAATGATAGTTGATCTCTCCCCAACCCTTTCTATTAGCTTCTAGAAAGTCGGTCTGATAAGAACTTAACTTATAGTTAACATCCTGCTTAAGATTATATTCAGTAACATCTAAGAAATTTGCATTAACTAAATTAAGGAAATCGGAAATTAAAAAATCTATATCTTCAGAAGATAAATGCAGAGTCATAAATTCATCTAAACTTGTCTTATCATACTCTTCAGATATTACAATATTTCTTATTCTATTATCTAAATTGTTAAATTCTACATCTTCTGAACTTAATTTCAACTCTATCTCGGGCGGTAAGTCTTTTAATAACCTATTTAGGTAGGTATATAACTTGATATAATCATGAAATTCCTGCCTACTTAATTTACCTTCATAGTATAAATTAAACTTTTCGGCTTCTATTCCCAAGAAATTGTTGATTTGATAGTTCTGATTATCTTTTAATTTAAAGCCGATACCACTATCATTGTCGATTTTAATCCACATATTTTCATATAATGATTTTGTATAATCTTTCTGTTTATTTCTAAGTTGGGCTTTAATCTCTATCTGAAGCTTATTTATATTTTTTAATTTCAGGGGGAATATTAAACTGTATTGGTTTTGACCTGACTTGAAATTGTACTTTTTGACAGGTTGGTTGTTTATCATAATATCAATATTTGATAATTCCCCAATAAATTGTGAAGTTATTAAATTTAATTTTAAATATATTTGGTCCTCAATAACCTTATTTGATAATGGAATATTAATGATAAAAGAATTTTGCCAGCCCTTTAAGATGATATCATTTTTATAACCAAAATCTTTTAATGTATAAATAATTTCATTATTATTTTTTTGTTGAAATATATCAATTAATTCATTATCCCGTAAAACTAAATGATAATTATTATTTAATTTTATTTTATCATTATAAGAATCAGTGGAGTATTTAACCTCTTCACCGTTGGGGAATAAGAACTGGGAATTGTTTTCAGTTTTTTGAACTAAAAAGGCGGTTTTTATCTCAAACTGATTATTTTCTTTATAATAATCTAAGTCTTTTTTAACAGAAGGCTTTTCAACCTGATCTGTGTCTTCTTCTGTGCTGACCTCTTCACTATTACTTATTTCCTTTTTGTTATCTTCTACTTGATCTTTATTCTTTTTATTTTCCTTATTAATATCATCCTTATCCTCAGCAGCTATTTCATCTTCTTTTACTTCCTTACTTTTTTGAGCTGTTTGCTCTTTAGTCTCTGATTCTGGTTGTTTTTTGTTATCTTCGGAAGGAGTTCTACTTTTAGTAAATTCAAAATCCACTTTTCTAATATAGGCTTCTGGTACTATATTTTTAACCTCAGCTAAAGTATCTGCAGCGGAATTATAGTTATTAAATTGACCTACAAATACATAATATCTATTATTTTGTTGATATTTATAAGTTTCAAATCCCTGCTCGCTTAATTTTTGAGATAGATTGAGTGCATTATTTTCTTTACTAAAATAACCGGTTTGGATTGTATAAGAAGCTGCACCAACAGCTGTTGTTGTTAGTAATAGGATAAAGATAGTTATTAAAAAAGAATTAAATTTAATCTCGATCACCTCTTTGGGTTTACTCTCCCCAATTATTCACTGAAAAAATCTCTTACCTCTTCTTTTGTCGGCAGTTTGGACATGGCACCTTCTTTTTTAACAACCAGGGCCGAACAATGGTTGGCAAACTTACAGATTTCTTCTATTTCTTCATTTTTCATCTCTTCTAACTTGTGATCACTCTCATCAATACGATTTAAAAAAGCAGATACAAAGGCATCTCCGGCTCCGGTGGTATCAACTGCTTTCACTTTCTGAGCCGGTACATGAATTAATTTATCCTTGTAAAAGTAGACGCCCTTATCTCCATCTGTGATTAAAACAAGACTCAATTGATTCTTATTTTTAATCTGTTCCGCCCCTTCTTCAATTCCGGCAAAACCTGTTAAAAAATCTAGTTCTTCTTTCGATACTTTCAAGATATCAACCTGTCCCAACACCGATTTAATTACCTTTTTAGCCTTATCTAAATCATCCCAGAGGGTTTCTCTTAAATTGGGATCATATGATATATACATATCAGCCTGCTCGGCTAACTCTAATGCATATAAGGTGGCCTTACGTGAAATTTCGTTAATCATAGAAATAGAACCAAAATGGAATATCTTAAAGTCACCAAATAATTCTTCATCAATTTCATCTTTAGTAAGTAATCTATCAGCACTTTCTTCACCAAAAAAGTCAAAACTACGGTCCCCCTCTTCATCGAGTGTAACTATACTCAGGGCAGTTTTGGCCTCATCGGTAAGAATCATGTTATTCAAATTAATCCCCTCTTTAGAAAGGGTATCATAAAGGAATCTACCTAAAGAATCATCACCTACTTTACCAATAAAAGCAGTTCTACTTCCTAATCTGGCCAGACCAACCGCTACATTAGCGGGGGCCCCACCCGGATTTTTTTCAAATAATTTGTTTTCCTTATCAACTGGTATAAAGTCTATTAATGCTTCACCAAGAGATATTACTCCTTTCATTTATGAAAACCTCCTAAGAAGAATATTTTTATCATTATTATTAATATTATACGAAAAGACATAAAAGTCCTACATTAAACTCATATTATTTTTTTACAAATAAAAAGGATTTGGAGTAAGTCCATTTAATATATAAAAATAATAATCATTTCTGATAAGAGAGAGGTGAGTTGATTTTGAGTGATGATTTTATCGGAAAACAGATAAAAAGATTTGATAGTAAAGATAAAACCACGGGAAATCAAAAGTATTTAGATGATTACAAGATTAGTGGTTTACTGCATTCAGCCCTTCTAACAAGCCCACATGCTCATGCAGAGATTAAAAGTATTGATATTGAAGAAGCTAAAAATTCAAAAGGAGTCAAAAAAGTTGTTACTGGGAAGGATTATCCCACAACTTTAGGCCTATATTTAGGAGATAAACCACCCCTTGCAGTTGATAAGGTCCGACATTATGGAGAACCGGTCGCGGCCGTTATTGCGCAAACTAAAAAAGAAGCCCAAGCGGCAGTTAAAAAAATTAAGGTGGATTATGAAAAATTAGCAATTGTAGATTCTCCTAAAAAAGCAAAGGAAGAATCTTCACCTATTTTACATGAAACCTTAGCAGACTATAATCACATTCCTGATGTCTATCCCCAACCCGGTACCAATATTGCAAACCATACCAAGATACGCAAAGGTAATTATGAGGAAGCCTTTACAAAGGCTGACTATACAATAGAAGAATCATATTCTTTCAAACCAAGTGACCATATAGCTATGGAAAATAGGTCCTCTATCGCCCAGATAAAGGCAAATGGAGACGTAATTATTCATTCTACTACCCAGGCACCTTTTGTAGTAAAAGAACTACTTTCCTTTAACTTCGAAATACCGGCCGGCAAGATAAATGTAATTGCTCCCCCTATTGGAGGCGGTTTCGGAGGAAAAGCCGGACTACAGCTGGAAAGTTTAGCCTATATTCTCTCCAAGGCGGTAGATGGTCGTCCCGTCAAAGTTGTCAATACCCGTGAAGATGACATGGTCTCTTCACCCGGCCATATCGGTTTAGAAGCAGATGTCAAAATTGCCAGTGACAAAGAAGGTAATATTTCCGGTATGGACTTACAGTATTATTTTGATGCCGGTGCCTATTCAGATTACGCTGTCAACGTTAGTCGGGCAGCCGCCATTTCCTGTACTGGACCTTATCAGGTAGAAAATTTAAGGTGTGATTCCTACTGTATGTATACAAATCACCCCTTCGCTACCGCTTTTCGGGGCTTTGGACATATTGAATTGGGATATGTAATTGAAAGAAGTATTGATATTCTGGCGAAAGAATTAGAGATGGACCCTGTCGAATTGAGGTTAAAAAATGCTATCCAGCAGGGTGATACAACTCCCACTCAAAGTCTAATGGGAGATAATACAGGGGACCTCAAAGCTTGTATTAGAAGAACAGCTGAAATGATAAACTGGGAAGAAGGATCATATATTAAAAAGGATGATAATAATGTGATAGCAAAAGGGATGGGACTTTTATGGAAATCACCCGCAATGCCCACTAATACCGATGCCGGTGCTATTATCACCTTTAATGAAGACGGTAGTCTGAACTTAAATAATGCGATAGTCGAAATCGGCCAGGGGACCAAAACAGGTCTGGCCCAAATTGTGGCAGAAGAAATGCAGATGCCGATAGAAAAAGTCCATGTTAAAACCGATGTAAATACAAATAATGCTCCCCATGACTGGGCAACAGCAGCCAGCCGAAGTTTAATGATGGCCGGTCGAGCTGCCATCAGTGCCTGTCAAGATGCTAAAGAACAGCTAAAAGAAACAGCTGCCCGGGTTTTAAGGTGTCCGACCGAAGACTTAACTGTTGCCAATGAAAAGGTATATATTACCGATGAACCCCATATTTCACTGGATGTAAAAGATGTATGTCTAGGTTATGTCTATGAAAATGGTAATGCTGTCGGTGGCCAGGTCATCGGCCGCGGCAATTACATTGCCCGTCAATTATCAAGTCTTGATCCCGAAACTGGAGAAGGTAGACCTGATCTAGAATGGACAATGGGAGCTCAGGCGGTTGAAATAGAACTAGACTTAACTGATTATTCCTATGAAATAACCAAAGCAGCCTCTACCATGGATGTAGGTAAGGTAATAAATCCTGATCTTGCCAGAGGCCAGGCCGCGGGAGCTATGGTTATGGGACTAAGTTTTGCCCGTAATGAAGGCTTTGTCTTTAACAGCCGTGAACAGGTCCAGAATAATGTATTAAGAGATTATAAGATAATCAGATATGGTGAACATCCTGAATTCTTTATCGACTTTGTTGAAACTCCCCAGGGTGATGGACCATTTGGAGCAAGGGGCTTAGGTGAACAGGGAGTTATTGGTATGCCCGGTTCACTGGCCAATGCAGTTTCCAGAGCAGTTGGCGTAGAAATAAAGGAACTCCCCCTGCTACCAGAGCTAATCTATAAATATGTAAAGGAAGGTGATAGTAATGATTAGTTTCGATTTTGACTATTACCAGGCAGATAATGCTGAAGAAGCAGTTGAAAAATATCTGGAATTAAAAGATAAAAATAAAAAAGTAGCTTACTATAATGGGGGAACCGAAGTAGTTACCTATGCTAGAAAAGACAAAATGAACTTTGATGCTTTAATAGATATTAAAAATATACCAGCCTGTCAGGTTTTAAAAAATAATGAAACTAAAATAATAATAGGGGCCTCGGTTACTTTAAATGAAATAACAGAAAAAAATTATTTTCCGCTGTTAAGTAAATCATCTGAAGTAGTAGCCGACCATACAACCAGAAATCATATTACAATCGGGGGTAACTTAACAGGGAGGCTGCCTTTTAAGGAAGCTATCTTATCCTTATTAGTAGCTGAAGCAAAAGTAACCACTGTAAATAAAAATGGTTTTAGGACCCGGCCTATAATAGAGGTTTTTGATAAAAGAATGGTTTTAGATAAAGAAGAAATCCTACTTCAAATAATAATAGATAAAGATAAAGTTGATTTGCCCTATTATCAAACCAGGAAGGTAAAACAAAGTGAAATAGACTATCCAGTTCTACACATTGCGGCCTTAAAGGAAGACGGCTGGCTAAAATTTGCACTTTCTTCCTTGTGTCCATTTCCTTTCAGGGACGAAAATATTGAAAATATACTAAACGATGCTTCTATAGATATAGAAAGTAAAATTGAACAGGTAATAGATAACCTACCTGTACCTATAAATTCAAATCTAAGAGGAGGTAAAGAGTATAAAGAAATGCTCTTTAGAAATTCTTTAGAAGAATGTTTAAACTCCCTCGGAGGTGAAAATTAATGAAAACTTATCAAGGACATAAAGAGATCACTTTAAATGTGAATGAGGAAGTATACAATGTTGTGGTAAGTCCCAATCAAACATTATTAAATGTCCTAAGAGAAAAATTAGAATTAACTGGACCTAAACCCGGTTGTGAAAATGGTGACTGTGGGGCCTGTACCGTATTAATAGATGATAAACCTTATAAATCATGCATGACATTAGCTGTAGAAATGGAAGGAAAAAAGATAACTACGATTGAAGGCCTAAAAGATACAGCCATCCAAGAAGCCTTTATAGATAAAGAAGGTTATCAGTGTGGTTACTGTACCTCTGGCTTCATTATGAATGCCTATGCCCTCTTAGATAAATATGAAAAACCTGACGAAGATACTATCAAAAATTGGTTGAGCAGTAATCTCTGCCGATGTACAGGCTATGAAGGAATTGAAAAAGCCGTTAAAAAAGTAATAAAAAACAGATGAAACTTGATATATTAACTTAATATTATCTATCAGCCCCAAATTTAATTGGGGCTTTTTTTTATTGAATTATAGAAAGATTTGTGATATTGTACTTATGTTAAAATAAAGATACCGGAAAGGAGGCACATAACTTGTCATTTAAAGTATTTAATTTTATCTATTATATGACCATGGCCGCAAAGTCATTTTTTAATATACACTTTAGCAGTCTCGGCTATACTTCTACCCAGATTGGTACGATTAACTCGATTGCAAGAGGGGTTGCCCTCTTTATTTTACCAATTTGGGGTATGGCTTCAGATAACTTTAAAGCCAATAAAAGAGTTCTGCAATTTGCAATTTTCGGTACGATGGCTTTCAGTTTAATGTTTTTAACCACAGCTAATTTCATCATTATTATCATCCTAATGGTCTTTTTATCTTCATTTATGAATCCAATTAGACCCTTATATGATAGTTTGTTGTTCAGTAATTTAGGTGAAGAAGGACAAAATAAATATGGTCGCTATAGATTATGGGGTTCAATCGGATATACAATAATTGTCCCTATTTTGGGTTACTTTTTAGAAGGAACAGATGTATCTAATACATTTTATGTAATGGCCGGTCTATTATTTTTAACCTTAATGATCAGTTTTAAACTGCCCAAAAATAAAATCCAGGAAAAAAATGATACTGAGAAAGAAGATACAGGCGGAAGATTCTCCAACATAGGCGAGCTATTTCAAAACAAATTATTTGTAGCATTTTTGATCTATGTATTCTTCATGCAGATAACAATGAATGGTAACTTAACCTACTTCCCACTTTATGTGCTTGAATACGGTGGTAAAGAAGGACTATTTGGTCTAACTAAGATGGTGGGAGCAATCAGTGAGATATTAATATTGATCTTTTCCGATAAAATACTAGATAGATTCAACATTAAGCATATCTTTGGCGTTTCCTCATCTGCTTTTGTTATTAGATGGATCTTATTAGGTCTATTCCCGATGCGTAGTATTTTCTTGGGTTCTCAAATTTTACACAGTCTCTCTTTCGGCCTGTTTTATGTAACCTGTGTAAACTTTATTAATAAGGTTACTAAAGATGAAGTAAAATCGACTGCTCAAAATGTCTTTACTTCTGTCTACATCGGATTAGGAAGTATTGTAGGAAATATGGTCGGAGGAGTCATCTTTGATAAACTAGGTGGAGACATCATGTACCTAACCTGGGCTGCTGTTGCCTTTACAGCCGGTTTAGGATATTATGTTTTCTTATCACAAACTGAAAAAAGAGTAGCTTAATCAAAAAACTACTCTTTTTTCACTCTTTTTTATTTACTTTTAGAATAATTTTGTTAAGTATAATCAGAACCAATCCTTCCATTTAAAGTAAATAAGCATAACTACAGCAATAACCAACATTACAACCATAACTATCGGATATCCCATCTTCATTTCAAGCTCAGGCATGTACTTAAAATTCATCCCATATACACCGGCGATAAAGGTGAGTGGAATAAAGATAGTAGCTACAATTGTTAGGACCTGCATTACTTCATTCATTTTATTGCTGGCCCCTGACATATAAATATCAAGCATTGAGCTTAACATATCTCTCAGCACTTCAATCTCATCAATTACCTGAGTTAAATGGTCATAGACATCCTTGAGATAAATTTCGGTAGATTCTTTAATATAATCACTTCTAGATCTGATCATCTTATTATCAATCTGTATTAAAGGCCAGACAATCTTTCTTAAAAAGATCATTTCTTTTTTTAATTCCTGAATCATTTCTAAGTCTTCCTGCTCTGGTTCCTCAATTAACTTATCTTCTAAATCCTCGATCATAATACCCAAATCTTCTAAAACAGCCAGATATTTATCAACAATGGCATCAATTAGGGCATAAGCTAAGTAATCACTGCCTGAGCCCCTGATCTTACCTTTCATTCGTCTGATTCTCTCACGGATGGGATCTAAAGCCTCTATCCCCTTTTCCTGGAAAGATACCACCACATCTTTATTAATAATCAAACTAATCTGACCGGTTTTAACTTCGGTATGATTAAGATAGATAGAATTTAAAATGATGACCAAAGCATTTTCTTGTTCTTCTAATTTCGGCCTCTGTCTGGTATTCCAAATATCTTCAAGTACAAGCGGGTGTAAGTTAAACCTATTACCCACTTTAGAAATCACTTCTCTATTGTGAACACCATCAATATCGATCCACTTCTTATATCCTTCCCTGGCTTCAAATATTTCTTCATTAATTTCATCATAATCTTCTTCTATAACTTCTTCGTTATTGTAAGTAAAGACTCTAATTGTAACTTCTTCTTCTTTTACTTTGTCATCATACTGTAATAGTCCCGGCGGACTACCACTATCATCGATTGCCTTTTTGTGAAACTCTTTCAATGTATATACCTCCGTTATTTATCAAGATGTACATCCATTTGTGGATAGGGAATACCTATATCTTCTTCATCAAATCTTAATTTAACAGTTTCCTGCATACTGTAATAAACTTTCCAATAGTTTGCAGTATCAATCCATACTTTTACATCAAAATTAACTGAACTACCAGCTAATTCACCAACTTCAATTACTGGAGCTGGGTCCTCTAAAATAAATTCATTTTCAGCTACAATTTCTTTTAATAAATTTTTTGCTTTCTTGATATCATCATCATAACCGATACCAAATACCATATCAAGCCTTCTCTGGTCATAAGCAGAATAATTTATAATATCAGAATTGGAAAGATCACCATTTGGTATCACAATCTGTTTATGATCAGGTGTATTGATTACTGTATATAAAATTTGTATTTCTACAACAGTACCACGATGGCCGACTGCTTCAATAAAGTCTCCCGCTTTAAATGGCTTAGAGAGAAGAATTAAAACTCCACCAGCAAAGTTTGCTAAACTTCCCTGTAAGGAAAGGCCTATTGCAAATGACATAGCACCTAGAACAGCAACAAAAGAAGTCATTTCAATACCTAATGTAGCAGCAGCTGATAGGAATAATAAGATGTTTAGTAAGGCTTTAGAGACAGATTTTAAGAACTTCATTAAAGTTGGTTCCATCTTATCTTTAAAGGATTTTTCAAATAAATTTACTATATACTTAATTACTTTCATACCTATGAAGATTATTATTATTGCAAAGATAAGTTTTAAACCATATTGAATTATAAGGTCTTGAATTTGACTAACGTAATCCATAAAAAGACACCTCTTTCTTATAAAAAAATGAAGGGGTAGCAGAGCTACCCCTTTAGCCTGCTATTTAATTATTCTGTAGGAATTGTAAGTTCTTGGCCAACATAAATCATGCTGCGGTTTTCAAGATTATTTGCTTCTACAATGGCATCAACTTTTACATTGAACATTCTAGAAATTTTCGCAAGATAATCTCCTTCTTCTACAGTATATACATAGTTACCATTTTGTTGGTCAACTTCAATTATCCTACCTTCCACTTTTGGTGCAACTGTACCTCTTTGACTGATATAGTTCATTACTAATTCTTCTAAACCACCGGCTTCAATAACGGTTTCAGTTCCTTGGAATACTTCATAACCGTCTCCGCCAGCAGCCATAAAGTCATTAGTTGCTACTTCATATACAGCATCATGATCAACAGGTTCTCCCTTTACTTTTAGACTGATTACTCTTTCTCCAGCTGGTCTTTCGCCATCAAAGATAATCTGCATACCAGCTACCTGTGGGAATAGTCCCTCATGGGCAGGATACTGTGATAAGCCGTGTTCAACAGTATCTAAGAGTTGGGCACCTGTTAGTTTTTTAACTACGGTAGTATTACCAAATGGAAGAACGGTGATTACTTCACCTTTGGTTACTTCTCCTTCGTCGATAGAAGCCCTAATTCCACCACCATTGGTAATTGCTACATCAGCCTCGGTTTTAGTTAACATGGAATCCGCAACTAAGTTACCCATGTTAGTCTCACCAGTTCTCACATATTGTCTTTCCCCATTTAACTCAACAGCAGTCTTACCAACAACAGTAGATGTGATCTCTTCATTGGCAGCCTGAACTTCTTCAATTACACTTAAAACTGCCTGATCTTTCTCTACATCAGCTGCGTCTTCTTTTGTAATTAGGCTAGCTTGGGCTGTGACTTCACCTTCAGAGACCGAAACATCTATCACACCCAGATTTTTATCATATTCACCGGCTTGTGCAATTAAAGTACCATTAACCATCATACCTTCTTCTAATGCATGATGACTGTGTCCGTCAACGATTACATCAATACCGGATACATTTTCAGCTACAGCTCTACTTGTGTATTCACTACCTTCTGATATTCCGAGGTGAGCTAGAGCAATTATCATATCGGTTTGTTCAGATAGTTCCTCAACCATCTCAGCTGCCACAGTAGAAGGATCTCTAAATGTCAAACCTTCTACATTTTTAGGATGAGTTTTATAGGTTGTTTCAGGAGTAGCTAATCCAAAGATACCTACCTTAATACCGGCAATTTCTTTGATGGTATAAGGTTCAACTAACTGCGGGTCTAAATTGGCAGCCAGTAACGGAAAATTAGCCATCTCTTCTAATTCTTTAATTCTTTCCTGACCAAAGTTAAAGTCATGGTTACCTAAAGTCATTGCATCATAACCCATCTCATTCATTATTCTTACAGCTGCTTCACCTTCATTGAGATTTACAATTGTCTGTCCATGAAAAGTATCACCTGAATCTAACAATAAAACATCACCTTCACTACGGTGCTCTTTAACTAAAGTAGCCACCTTAGGAAAGCCCATACCTGCATAGTCCCCTTCTTCAATTCTACCATGGGTGTCATTGGTAAATAGAATCTTAAAGTTAGCATCCTGAGCTAAAATGACACCTGTCATAGATAAAACAAATACTAAAACCAAAGTTGTAACTAGAAACTTTCTTTTCATTAACATATTCCCCCCTAAATTAGTTTTATTTATATGATTTTATTGTTACCTTTATTAATCTTCCTGTATATCAACCTTACTAGTATAAAAGGCTATATGATCTTTAATTTTAGCAGCCTCCTTTTTCGGTTCTGGATAGTACCAGGCCGCATTATTTGTCTTTTGTGCTTTATCTTTGAGGTGATAATAGCTGGCCTCGCCTTTCCAGGGACAGGTTGTGTGGTGATCGCTTTTTTCAAAATACTCCATTTTGACACTTTCAGGAGGAAAATAGTGGTTGCCCTCAACAACTTTAGTTTCATCTGACCTGGCTATTTCCTTATCATTCCAGAAAACTTTAACCATCAGTCTCCCCTCCTTTTAATTCTATTGTATTATATATAATTCAATGATTTTTCCTAATTACCTGCATCTAATCAATTATTAATTAAGTTATATTTTCAAAAAATTTAAGTTGTTAATCTTGGTCTTTAAAACCCTTTCTAATAACTTCATAATTATCAGTATTCGTATCCAACTTATAGATGTTGAAATTGGTCTTCATGTCGAATTTGGGATGTCTTACTGCAAAATTTATTGAGGCCGAACCTTCCTCACCGGTTTTAATTCGGTGAAAAACATTAACTGAAGTTGATAAAATGACTCCCCCATCATAAATTAAGCTGCCGTTTCTTTTTATAGAATGAGGATTAATCTCAAAGCTTTCAATTTTTCCATGCTCCGGGGTAAACAAATCAACATGTCTGGTCCCATACAAAACCAAAAGATTATCTTCCTGGTGAGGATGCATATACCAGGGTCTTTCAACTTCTCCGATAGTGCCCGGGGACAAAGCATTTTCAGCATGAATAACACGGTCAATTCCATCAACTTCTGGCAGATAATCCATATTAACCAGATCAAATACAACACCCTCCGTCTTTCTAAAAACCTGCAAGGGAATTACTCTAAACATATTCTCTACTTCAGCAATCACTTCTTTATATTCCATTCTCTTATCCTCCTTTTTTAAAATTAAAAAATCCTCCCCAATTAAAGGAAGGATAATTGCTTTATTTTTCTTCAAATATCGTATTTATTATTTTTTTAACTTCATCATTTTTGACATAGTACTTGATTTCAACGCCATTTCTTTCGCCTTCAATTATATTTAGGTCTTTAAGCTTTGTTAGATGTTGTGAAAGTGTGGACTGAGGTATATCTAAACAGGACTGCATTTTTGTCACATTATATCCTTCACTCTCCATAAGTCCTTTAACAACACATAAACGGATTGGATGTGAGATAGCTTTAAGGATTTTCGCTTTTTCTTTAATTTCATCCATATCTTTAATTATATTTTCCAAAGTTGGGTCCCCCTTAATCGAATTCTATATCTATATATTATGAAATAATGATATTTAAGTCAAGAAATTTGTGAAAAATTATAAATTACATTTGACAAATATATTTATATATCATAATATTTAGATATAGTGATAATTGTTTAGACTTCCAAGTGAACTATATCACACTTCAAAGGGGGATTAGAATTGGATTTTAAAAGGTTTTTTTCTACACTTATTATTTATTTTCTCTTCTGGTTAGCCTACACAGCCAGCTTTGCCGCTGAAGAGATGATAATAGGTATTATAATTGCGACTTTGTTGTCACTTTTTACATATAAAAGTTTCACACAAATAAAAAGTGATAATAATATTTTTAAAAGAATTATATCTTTTGTAGCTTATATACCTATTTTTATTATCGAGATGGTTAAAGCTAATATTGATGTAGCTCGCCGAGTAATAAATCCCAATTTACCAATCAATCCAGGCATTGTAAAGATCAATACAGATTTAAGTTCTGATTATGCTAAATTATTTTTAGCTAATTCAATCACCTTAACACCTGGTACTCTAACCATGGATGTTAAAGATGATAGTCTATATATTCACTGGATTGATGTGGCAAGTTCTGATAAAGATGAACAAAAAGAACAAATTGCCGGTAAATTTGAGGATAGACTTGGGGGGATTTTTTAATGCTTAATCTTGTGTTTATTTTAATTTTCTTATCAATAGTTTTTGGAGCTTACAGATTTATAAAGGGGCCTTCATCTTCTGATCGGGTTGTTGCCCTTGATACTTTAACTACTATTGTCTCAGTTGCTTTAGTTGTAGGCTCCCTGTTTTTTAAAAATTATATTTTACTCGATATCTCATTTGTTTTTGCTGCCCTTTCCTTTACAAGTGTTATCGTAATTGCCCGTTATTTAGAAGGTGGTAAATCATGATTCTTTTATCATTTATCGGATATGTATTAATTATTTTAGGCAGTATCTTTTTGCTTTTAGGATCACTGGGTATAGTAAGAATGCCGGACTTATATAATAGAATTCAGGCTGGTACCAAGGCAACTACTCTCGGTGCTTTATCAGCAATAATCGGAGTAGGATTGGTAGAACCAAGCTGGTTTTTTAAAACCTTGATCATCGCTGTCT
This sequence comes from Halanaerobiales bacterium, assembly GCA_035312025.1. Classification (GTDB taxonomy): domain Bacteria; phylum Bacillota; class Halanaerobiia; order Halanaerobiales; family M55B127; genus M55B127. Next base: position 18,910 of record DATGCJ010000021.1, read on the forward strand.
TTATAGTTTTAACAAACCCAATCGGCAGCCATAGTATTGCTCGATCATCTTATAAAAGAGGTCTAAAACCGGTAATTACCTCAGAGATCGATGAATATGATGAAGAAAACTTAACTGATGAAAGAAGTGATAGTGCATGATGATTATTAGTTATTTACTTATCTTGTTAATGATTATTGGGGCTTTAGCAGCTGTTTTATTTGAAAATTTATTAAATTCAATAATTTCATTAGGGTTAATAAGTTTAATAGCTGCCGCCTTAATGTACTTTTTAAAAGCTCCTGATGTGGCAATGACGGAAGCTATTATTGGGGCTGGCCTGACCACTTCGATCTTTATCTTTACCTTATTAAAAATAAGAAGGAGTGATAACCAGTGAGATTTAGAGACTATCTCTCCCTCTTTATGGTTTTAATATTGGGTTTTATTCTTTTTCAGGCTTTTGCAGGTGGTAGTGAAAACACTCTTAGTATTCCCCAGTTTGGCGAAGCAAATCTAGAAAACAGGGTTTCAGAACATTATATTAACAAAAGTGTCAATTCGGAAACTGAAAGCATAACATTCAATCAGACTCTGAATCCAGAAAGTGGTTCTGCTAACTATGTTACCTCTATTATTGCTAATTATAGGGCCTTAGATACTTTAGGGGAAGTAACCGTCTTATTTATCGCAGCCGCTGGTTTGGCCTTTGTGCTGGGTGGTAATCAAAAAAATTATGCCTTTGCTGAAGATGCTTCTTTTATCGTAAGAACTGGGGTAAAGATACTGTTTCCCCTTATGTTTTTACTAGGTATTTATATAATCGTACACGGACATTTAACACCCGGTGGCGGTTTCCAGGGTGGGGCAGTAATTGCCACTGCCATTTTACTGAAGTTTTTAGCATATAAGGACTATAAGTTAAACCATACTGGTTTATCTTTACTGGAGAGTTTTGCCGGTATTTCATTTCTAATTATTGGTTTAATTGGACTATTAACAAACGGTTCATTTTTAACTAACTTCTTAGGAAACGGAACTTTAGGAACCCTCTTTTCAGCTGGTATTATCCCCATTATCTATATCTTAATCGGGATTAAAGTAGGAGCGGAACTATCCGGTATTATTAGTAACTTGATTAATGCTTAATTTTAAAAATTAAAAAGGATGTGATACTTTGGCTTTTTTAAACCAATGGGCTTACATCGGAGGTTCAATAATCTTGATCTTAATCGGTCTTTTTGGGGTCTTGACCAGAAAAAATTTGATTAAAATTGTTGTCAGTATCGGTATCATGGATACCGGTGTTAACCTCCTTTTGGTTAGCTTAGGTTATATAAATAACGGAATAGCTCCGATACTCACAGAAGCTAATGCCAGTAATAGTTTAAATTTTGTAGACCCTTTACCTCAGGCATTAGTGCTGACTGCCATAGTAATCGGAGTTGCGGTCTTGGCTTTAGCACTTTCGATAGTCATTAAAATTTATGAAAATCAAAATACCCTAAAAATCGATGAAATAAGGGGGTTAAAACTGTGAATGCAAGCTTATTAATTGCAGTCCCTTTACTGACTGCCTTTGTAATACCATTAATCGGTAAGTTACATAAGAAAATACCCTCATTTCTGGTATTACTAAGTACTTTATTTAATATAATAATTACTTTTTCACTATATGGCGCTGTAATGGAAAGTCCAATTGTAATTCAAATCGGAAATTGGACGGTTCCTTTTGGGATTAACCTATATGTAGATAAATTAGCTTTAGTTAGTCTAATGATCATTTCTACCATTACATTTTTAATTTCTATTTATAATATAAGAAATACAGATGAGTTAAATGAAACCAAATTCAATACAATGTTCCTTTTAGCCTTTACAGGGATTAATGGCATCGTACTGACGGGAGATATCTTCAACCTATTTGTATTTATAGAGATTGCTGCAATTTCCACTTATGTACTGGCTACCATGAAAAGAAAAGAAAGCTATCAGGC
>DATGCJ010000022.1:0-14078 GCA_035312025.1 Halanaerobiales bacterium
TAATTAAAATAGATTAAGAAAGAGGGGTGAAAAAAATGAGAAATACAAATCAAAAATATCAAATGTTAGAAAACAGAAATCAGAGAAGAGAAATAAAATTAAACAAGAGAAACAGAAGACTAACTGACGAGTACATAAACCAATACTTCTAAAATAAAAAAATTGAAGCGAAAGGAGGCTAAAAAATGTTTGCAAAGATAAATGAATTTTTCTCAATTGAAGATAAGGATTATAAAAAGTTAAGAAAAGATCAACTTCATCAGAACAGGAAAATGGCAGAATACAGAAGCGAAATTATGTAAATAACTTTTAAAAATAAGAAAGGAGTGTATAAAAATGTTAAAAAAATTAAATAGTTTTTTCTCATTAGAGAGTAATGAGTATAAAAAGTATAATAAAGAAAGGCTGCATCAAAACACAAGAATGGAAGAATATAGAAGCGAGTTAATGTAAATAATAGATTAAACAAAAAGTAAAGGGGGTAGAAAAATGTTCAATAAAATTAATGATTTCTTTTCATTAGAAAATAAAGACTATAAAAAGTTAAGAAAAGATAAATTGCATCAAAACACAAGAATGGAAGAATACAGAAGTGAAATAATATAACCAATAAATTTAAATTAAAATAAGGAGGTATAAATATAGATGTCGGATTTAAGAATATATTTAAAAAAGAAATTGGAAGAGGATAAACAGAATAATAAAAATAACTGCATAAGGATAAACCACATTAAGATCAGAAAAAAATAAGAGAATGGAGGTGGAAGATAAATGGTGGTTATCAAAAAACCTTATGTAGAAAAATTAAAAATTAAAAAGTTTGTTTAAAAAGTCCCTTTGTATAAGAAATACAAAAAGGGACTTTTTTTAATTTAAGGAACTTGTTCTTATATCCTATTTATCTTATAATATAATAAATAAAAAAATTAAGAGGTGGTATTAGTGAAATCTGTTAGAGAATATCTATGGTTTAATACTAATGAGCGGGTAGAACTTATTAATATTACTAGAGATGTGGAGAAAATTGTCAAAGAAAGCGGTATTCAAGAAGGAATGTGCCTGGTTAATGCCATGCATATTACGGCCAGCGTATTTATAAATGATGATGAATCCGGTTTACATAATGATTATAAAAAGTGGTTAGAAGAGTTAGCACCTCATGAACCGATCTCCCAGTATGAGCATAACACTTTTGAAGAAAATGCTGATGCTCATCTAAAGAGACAGATTATGGGACGCGAAGTGGTGGTTGCTATTACGGAAGGGGAATTAGATTTTGGTCCCTGGGAGCAGATTTTTTACGGTGAATTCGACGGTCAGCGGAGAAAAAGAGTCCTGGTAAAGGTGATTGGAGAGTAATGCTATTAGCCATTCAAAAAATCATATCTTCCTTGGTGACATTACCTGGCCTATTTTTGGTTTTAAATCTTTTTATCTTTATCTATCTTTTAAAAACTAGCTGGTCTACTTTTATGAAGTTAATCTCGGCTTTAACAATTATTATCATGGTCATCTCCTTTACGGGAATTGGGGTTCATCTAATGGTAGTACCGCTTGAGAATTATGCTACTGAGATCAGCGATTTTTCGAAAAGTCAAATAAAAAATGTACCTACGGTTGTATTAGGAGGCGGAATCCATTATAATGTTAATGGTAATCAAAGTGAGCTTTCTTCAATAAGCCGTGATAGGTTATTAAAAGGTGTTTTAATCGCCCGCCAGAATAAGATGCCCTTGATCTATACGGGAGGAGTTGGCGTAGGCTATGATGAGATCAGTGAAGCAGATGTGGCACAAGAGTTTGTAAATAATTTTGATAATATTGAGTTTATTCAGGAAAAAGAAGCCCAAACAACTTACGAAAACGGGCAGGAAATTAAAAAATGGATGCAGGAAAATCAATATGATCAAATTTATTTAGTGACTTCCGCAATACATATGCGGAGATCCTTAGGGGTCTTTGATAATTTAAATATTGATTACATACCGGTTGTATCCAATTACAGTTACAGCCACAACTTATCCTGGCTTGATTATTTACCAAGCCGGGGTTGTCTGAGGGCTAATATGCAGGCTGTGCATGAATGGATAGGACTGTTATGGTATAAGATAAACAGCAGATTATAAGATACAGTAGAGGAGGCAGTTAAATGAGTGCAGATTTACACATTCACACGACCTATTCGGATGGAAGTTTTACACCGGCCGAGATAGTAGATAAAGCAATTGAGAAGGGATTCAATACGATTGCTATTTCAGACCATGATACTTTAGATGGTATCAAGCCCGCTATAGATTATGCTGCTGATAAAGATATTGAAGTTATTCCGGCTATTGAATTTTCTACTTTCCGAGGTAAAGCTGAAATCCATGTATTAGGGTATTTTATTGACTTTGATGATGAAAAATTAAAAGATAAAGTCCGCAAGATCTATGATGCAAGAAAGTTAAGGGCAGAAAAGATGGTTGAACTTCTTAATAAAGAAGGAGTAGAGATAACTTTTTCAGAGGTAAGAGAGATCGCAGGCGATGATTACATCGGTCGACCGCATATTGCCCAGACCATGGTCAAAAAGGGCTATATTGATGAAATGGGAGATGCCTTTACCGAAAAGTATATAGGTAACGGCGGCCGAGCTTATGTAAAAAAATATAAGATTAGTCCGGAAGAAGCAATCGAGTTAATTTTAGAAAGCGGTGGGATCCCAGTTTTAGCTCATCCCATTTTTATAAACCACGGTAAACCGTTAAGGGAAGATCAGATTAAAAAGTTAAAAGATAATGGACTTTTAGGGGTAGAGGTATACCATTCTAAACACACAGCTGAAGATGCAAAGTACTATAAAAATATTGCTGAAAAATTAGAGCTGCTTATCACAGGCGGATCTGATTTTCACGGTGAAAACTCCCCGGGAGTCTATTTGGGTGATATTCGTTTAGCTGATAAACATGTAAAAAAATTAAAAGAAGCAAGGTAATTTTTTTTGAAATAAAAGAGGATTATAGGAGTGTATCTTGTATATATTATTAGAGTGTTATTAAACAGGAGGTATTAAATTTAATAATGATAGAACCACATGGTGGAACATTAGTCAATAAGATCGTTGATAATTCAAGCAAAGAAGAACTTTTGGCCGCAGCAGAAGACATGTATCATTTAGCATTAAATGAGAGAGATTTAGTTGAAGCTGAGAATATAGCAACTGGATTATACAGTCCTATCGAAGGATTTATGACAGAAGAGGACTATAAGAGTGTAGTCGAAAATATGCGATTATCCGATGGAACTGTTTGGACAATTCCCATTGTTTTAGGTGTAGATAAAAATGAAGCTGACCAAATTCAAGAAGGAAAGAGAATTGCCTTAACCGACAAATCAGATAATGTATATGCAGTAATGGATGTCGAAGATATCTATGAATATAATGAAAAAGAAGAAGCGGAACTTGTCTATAAAACTACTTCTTCAGAACATCCCGGAGTTAAGAACGTATATGAAAGAGGTCAATACCACCTCGGTGGGGAGATCCATTTAATTAGAAGAATAGAACATGGTAAGTTTAATCAATATAGATTAGATCCCAAAGATGTTAGAGCCCATATTGAAGCACAGGGCTGGGACCGGGTAGTTGGTTTTCAAACTAGAAACCCTATTCATAGGGCCCATGAATATCTACAAAAGTGTTCACTGGAGATAACAGACGGATTACTACTTTCACCTTTAGTAGGTGAGACTAAAAGTAGTGATATTCCGGTTGATTATCGGATAGAAAGCTATGAAGTAGTTATGGATAAGATCTATCCTCAGGGTAGAGTATTCTTATCTGTATTTCCAGCCGCAATGAGATATGCAGGTCCACGTGAAGCGGTATTTCATTCACTCTGCCGCCAGAATTACGGCTGTACACATTTTATTGTTGGTAGAGACCACGCAGGCGTAGGGGACTATTATGGTACTTATGAAGCCCAGGAAATGTTTGATAACTTTTCCCAGGATGAAATAGGTATTACCCCGCTTAGATTTGAATATTCTTTCTACTGCAAAAAGTGTGGTTCCATGGCAACTACAAAGACCTGTCCGCATGACAGTGAAAACCATATAGGACTTAGTGGTACAAAAGTTAGAAGGTTATTAAGAGAAGGTAAAAGGCCACCTGAAGAAATGACTAGACCGGAAGTGGCCGATGTATTGATTAGAGGAATGGCAGAAACTAAATAATAAAAGTTGAAAGGAGCAATAATACAATGGATAAAAGAGCTAAAGGAGTTACAGTTTGGTTTACAGGACTAAGTGGAGCAGGAAAAACAACCGTTGCTCTAGAAGTAGAAAAACAGTTAAAAGAAAGAGGATACTATACACAGCGTTTAGACGGAGATATCGTTAGAGAAAAACTAACCAAGGACTTAGGATTTACCAAAGAGGATAGAAATAAGAATATCGAGAGGAATACCTTTGTAGCAAAAATTCTAACCGACAATGATGTAATTACACTTTGTTCCTTTATTTCACCCTATCAATCTGCTAGAAACTATGCACGCGAAGAAATTAGTGAAGTTGGAGAATTTATAGAGGTGTTTGTCAATACACCATTAGAAGTTTGTGAAGAAAGAGATGTTAAAGGACTTTATAAACAGGCCCGTGAAGGGAAAATAGAAAACTTTACTGGAATTTCTGACCCCTACGAGGAACCAGAAAATCCCGATGTAGAACTTAAAACAGCCCAGGAAACTGTGGAAGAAAGCGCAGAAATTGTTATCGATCATCTGGAAGAACAAGGAATTTTACCAGAGTAAAAATTTAAGCTGGAGGTATTATAATGGGAGATAAAAAAGCTACAATTAAAATTCCTAGAAACCTATATAATAATCTAAACCAGATCATTAAAAATTCAGGCTTTAATAGTGTAACCGAATTTATAGTCTATGTATTAAGAGATTTAGTTTCCGACCATAAGATGAATGAGGAAGAAATCAGCGATTCGCGCCAGGAATTATCAAATGAAGAAGTCAAAATGATAAAAAAGAGGTTAAAAAGTCTCGGTTATCTGGATTAAAATTTAATATTATAATTAGATATGATATAATACTTATCAAATAACAAATACAAAAGGTGGGTGAATTATATGAAGTTTTTCATTGATACTGCTAATTTAGAAGAAATCAAAACTGCTGAAAGTTTTGGTATTTTAGACGGTGTTACTACGAATCCTTCTCTTGTATCTAAAGAAGGAGATATAGATTTTCATACCAGGATTAAAGAAATTTGTGAAGTTGTAGATGGACCTGTAAGTGCAGAAGTAGTCAGTCTAGACACGGAAGGAATGATTGAAGAAGCTCGCGAACTTGCTCAGCTGGCTTCCAATGTAGTAGTTAAGATTCCTATGACTATCGATGGTTTAAAGGCTGTCAAAACATTATCTAAAGAAGGTATTAAAACCAATGTAACTTTAATGTTCTCAGCCAATCAGGCCCTGCTTGCAGCAAAAGCGGGTGCAACCTTTGCCAGTCCTTTTATAGGAAGACTGGATGATAGGGCCCATGAAGGCATGGACTTGATCAAAAACATGAGAACTATCTATGATAATTATGGATATGATACTGAAATCTTGGCTGCCAGTATAAGACATCCCCTGCATGTTAAACATGCTGCTTTGGCTGGGGCTGATATAGCTACCATACCTTATGAGGTTATTGAGAAAATGTCAAAACATCCACTAACCGATTCTGGTTTAGAAAGATTTTTAAGTGACTGGAAGAAGTTCCAAGAGCAAAAATAGATTTGATAAAGATAAATAAAGAACATTAAAACCGGTGGTTTTCCACCGGTTATTTTTGTAGAAATCAACTTTATATATTATAATATAATTATCAGATAAAAAAAGAGGTATATAATATGAGATTTTTACAGAAAGTTATCAGGATCATTCAATTCTTTCGAGATAAAAATGTTCCTTTTCATAAAAAATTGCTTTTAGCCCTGCCGCTAATTTATTTAATCATACCTTATGACTTTATAGGTGACTTTTTTCCAGTCATGGGGCAGTTAGATGACATTGCTGTGTTTGTAATAATGTGGCCCTTTTTAAGCAGCATGATGAATGAATATCAGGGACCGGACAATGATGGGAAGGATAATATTGATAAATCTGATTCAATAGATTTAAACAAAAATGATTATGAAATAGATTAGAATTTATTTAGAATCCGAAAGGATTCTTTTTTTTTATTAAAATAAAAAAGGTGCCCAAAATGGGCCCCTTTTAACTGCAAGTTATTTATTTTTTAGCCGCAGTGTGACCAGCCGCAGTTTCTGCAGACTGAGCAACCACCTTCATGTTCTAATTCATGTCCACATTCAGGACAGGCAGATCCGTTTGTATAGGGATCTACTTCCTGATCTATTTGAGGACTGCTTTCTTGTTCTGTTTCATCTACCTCAATATCCATGTTGAACTTTTTATTAATTTCTTCTTCGTCATATTTCTCTAGGGCACGTCCGATCGCATCTGGACAGGATAAGTTATGGACATCTTTTCTGATCATGGCTGCTTCACATCTGATACCGCGTAGCTGATCGACAACTTCTTCGATGGCAACACCACTTCTTAAGGCCAGGGAAGCAAGTCTAGAAATTGCTTCTGATTGAGCGTGACAACCGCCGCCTTTACCGGTAGTGGTAAATACTTCATTGATACCTTTTTGATCTGAATTAATAGTTATATAGAGTTTACCGCAACCAATTTTTGTCTTTTCAGTTGTACCATAAGTTATTTTAGGACGAGGCCTCTTGGTTTTTCTATCATGTTTGGCCTGTTGTTCTTCTTCACTGGAAGTTGAGAGGACCTGTTCACTCCTGCTTCCATCTCTATAGATAGTAACACCCTTACAGTTTAATTCATACGCTTTTTCATATACTTCTTTTACATCATCGACGGTAGCTGAATTTTTAAAGTTAACGGTTTTGCTTACCGCATTATCGACTGATTTTTGAAAAGCGGCTTGCATTTTGATATGCCATTCGGGTTCAATATCATGGGCGGTCACAAAGATTCTCTTGACATCTTCTGGTATTTCGTCCATGTGTTGTATAGAATTATTTTTAGCGACTTTTTCCATTAATTCTTCCGAATAAAAGCCTCTTTCTTTGGCTATCTCTTCAAAAATAGGATGGGTCTCTATTAAAACATCATCTAAGATGTGTCGTTCATAGTTGATTGCAAATAAGGGTTCGATACCACTGCTTACTCCTGCAATAATACTAATTGTGCCAGTTGGAGCAATTGTAGTGGTTGTTGCGTTTCTCATCGGCCTATCATAAATACTGCCTTCAATGTTAGGGAAGGGCCCCCTCTTTTTGGCCCTATTAGAGGATTCATCATGTGATACTTCTTCTATGAAGGCCATAATGTCCTCGCCTAATTTAACCGCTTCTTCGCTGTTATATGGGATTCTGAGGCGAATTAGAAGATCACTCCAGCCCATTACACCTAAACCTATCTTTCTATTACCCTGAACCATTTCTTCAATTTGTTCGAGTGGATGGTTGTTCATATCAATTACATTGTCTAAAAATCTTACTGCTTTTCTCACCGTGTTTTCAAGCTTGTTATAGTCAATCCGATAGTCACCATTTACCTTTTTAGTCATATGGGCAAGGTTAATAGAACCTAAGTTACAGGCTTCATAGGGTAAAAGAGGTTGTTCACCACAGTTATGGATAACAAAGCCATTGCCGATAAAAGAATGGGTAACTGGTTCTGTAAGGTCATATACAGTTTCTTTACCTGCATATTCGATATTTTTAATTTCATCAAACATTTTTTGCTGATGCAGATTATGGTTGTTTATAATATCGGTTAATTCCTTTTCCTTTCTTTCAAGGAGGAAACCTATTTTTTCAGCAAAGGTATAAAGCGAACCGGAAGATATCTGCAGTTCATACAGGATACCATCGGACTTGTAATTGGTTTTTTCGCCGTTAATATTAGTATAGGTGAATTTATTATCGGATGCTTTTCTTGATCTATTATAAATTCTGGACTTAATACCCAGATTTATTAAAAGCTGCTGCACCTGTTTTAATAGTTTCAATGATTTGGAAGATAGCCGGACATAGTAATTTCCTTTATTTTTATCATTAGATACAGTTCCATCTGCAGTAAATAGCCCCTGTAAAAAGCCACTTACAGCTTCCTTGGTAGCAGTGAAGAAAGAAGCAGGAACTTCTTTGGAACTTGAACTTGTAGATTTTACTCCCAGTTTATTGAAAAAATCAACAAAAAACTTGCTGTGATAGGAGAGATGGTAAGTATCATTTTTTCTTTTGATAGGTTTAATATCTTTGCCGTACATCTGGTTAAGTATTTCTTTGAAGTACTTTAATAATTGCTGATCATTTTTACTAAATGTAAAACCAACGCGGCAGTTTTTATCTCCTTTTCTAAGCCAGCCGTCTCCAATCAGAAATCCCAGAACCTGTCCTAATTCTTCTGACCATTCTTGTGGAAAGTTAAATTTATAACTTTTTCCATTTTTTCCTTTAACAGTATTGTTTACTTCAAAGGGTAATTTAGATGAATTAGAAAAACTACCTTCATCAGATTGTATTAGTACTTTGTCTTCTCTCTTTAAATCTTGTAGTTCCTTCCAGCCCTTATCTGTGAGAAATTTATGATCATTGGTAGCCTTGATTTCATAACCCTTTTTAGTGGTTAATTTATAAACATCTTTTTTGCCGTTATTATATATTTTAACGGCTTCCTGCACTTGGGTACCTTTTTTATTTATATTGGTAGAATATACAGGATTACCACTGTTTACTGCTTTTGGTAGAACAGCGGGGATCCGTGAATCAGTTATAACTTTATACCCTTTTTCCTTGTATTTCTCATATAATTTGTCTATACGCATTAAACCATCTTCAGTACTGACTAAAGTATCTCCTGTAACACACGGATTGGTGCTTTCAATTTCTCCTACATTGGGGGTGGGATTATGACGATTAATTTCATCTAAGAAAATAATCCCGGGTTCCCCGTTTTTATGAGCCATATATACAATCTTTTCAAATACTTCCCTTGCATTTAACTTGGCAGTAACTTTATTATTATGAGGATTAACCAGTTCATAAAATTCATCTTTTTCAACTGCCTGCATGAATTCATCGGTAACTGCTACAGAAATATTGAAGTTATTTAACATATCTTCATTTTCTTTAGCGGTAATGAAGTCCATAATGTCAGGGTGATCAACTCTTAAGATACCCATGTTGGCACCTCTTCTTTTACCACCCTGTTTTACAATATCAGTTGCTTTATCGAATATTTTCATAAAAGAAAGTGGCCCAGAAGCAACACCACCAGTTGTTTTTACTATATCATTTTTTGGTCTTAATCTAGAAAAGCTAAAGCCGGTACCGCCTCCGCTTTTATGTATTAGGGCGGAGTTTTTAAGGGAATTAAAAATTCCTTTCATGCTGTCTTCTACAGGTAGTACAAAACAGGCACTAAGCTGTTGTAAATCATTGTCTGCATTCATTAAGGTTGGTGAATTGGGTAAAAAATCTAAACTCGTCATTAAGTTATAGAAATCTTCTCTATCTTTTTTAACATCTTCCCCGTATTCTTTGTTAGCTTCGGCAATATTTGCAGCAACCCTATCAAACATGCCTTCGGGGTCTTCAATTAGTTCCCCTTCTTTGTTTCTTTTTAAATATCTAGCTTTTAATACTTTAAGAGCATTTTGTGTTAAATTTATAGATTTTTCTTCTGACATAAACTCACCTCAAATTTCTATTATTAAAATTCGTGTATTTAATTATAGCACTAACTATCTAAAAAATAAAGGTAAGTAGATTAGTTATTATAATCACTTTTTAATCTAAAAGGAGGATTTAATATTAAATTGTTTAATATAGAAATAAGGGTATAATTATAATAATAAAATAAGGAGGAAATGGATATGTTAAGTGATAAATTTAATGTGATAGAAATGTTAGAAATGGCTAAGGAAATTGAAGATAGAGGATATAGGCTGTATTCAACTCATGCTAAAAAGACTGATGACCCTAAACTTAAAAAGATATTTAACAAACTGGCTTCTGATGAAAAAGACCATTATAACACTTTTGATAAATTGGAGAAGGATTATAAAGATAAAGACCAGAAAGATTATGATTATTTAGAAAAAGTAGAAGTCAATGATTATCTACAGAGTTTTGTTCAGTTTGAAGTATTTCCCAGGGGCGAGACAGAAGAATTAGAAGATATGGAAACAGTTGAGGTGTTGGATAGAGCTATCCAGTCCGAAAAAGATTCAATATTACTTTACAGGGAACTAATCCCTTACAATGAAGGTGAAACAAAAGAAGTACTGGAAAGATTAATTGAAGAAGAAAAAGAACATTATATAAGTCTGGTTAATTATAAAAAAGAATTATAAAATTAAAATAAGTTAATTAAGCAAACTGAATGGGAATTTTTTGACAAGGACTGAAGGTGTAATAATGGAGATGTTGTTAGATTTATTTTCAAAAAAAAGAAAAAACCAAGATATACTATATAGAAACTTCAATTTTACTTTTTGCTTAAAGCTATTTCTATTAATGGTTTTAGCCGGGATCTTTTTTGATAACCCGGCTAATTCTGTTAATTTTTCTGTATATCCATTAGAAGAAGCGGTTCGCTTAAACTTGAGACCACCGGTAATAATTTTAACAGGCATGATTTTAGGTCCAATCTGGGGAGCAGTGGCAGGTGGATTTATCGATATATCTTCTTTTTTAATTTGGCATATTGATATGAATTATATGTTCATCTTTACTTTGCTGACAATGTTAAGGGGCTTTATATCAGGCTACATATTTAACTTTATATTTAAAAGATTTAGTTGGAAGTCTGTTGTAACATCTATTGCCTTTCCCCACTTGCTTATTTCAGGTATTATAATTCCAGTAGCCTTATATTATAATTATGGAGTCCCATTAATAAACAATGTCAGGATACGATTGATTATTCAGATCTTTACTATCCCGATTTTTACAGTAATATTTTATTATATTCTAAAAGGTATGAAAAAATCTAAGGAATTAAAGACTTTACATTCTAAGTTAAAAGAAATGTTAAAGATAGATGATCTAACTGGTTTGTCCAACCGGAGACATTTCATGGATTTTTTGAATAAAATGCATTCTTTGTCACAAAGACATGGACATTCTTTATCGATTTTAATGGCTGATATTGATAATTTTAAAGAAATAAATGATAATTATGGTCATCATAAGGGGGATCAATTTTTAAGGGCTGTAGGTGATATTTTAAAAAGAAAAATTAGAAATGAAGACTTAGCGGCTCGGATGGGAGGAGACGAGTTTGTAATACTCCTACCTGAGACTAGTCTAAAAGAAGCCCTTTATATTGCACATAGAATAAAAAAATGTGTGAAAAATATAGATATACTTTCGGAAAAGGAGAATAGTTCAATCAGCATAGGAGCAGCCCAACTTAAAGAAGATGATGATACAGAAAGTTTTTTAAAGAGGGTTGATGATGCCCTTTATCAGGCAAAAGAAAAAGGGCGAAATCGGGTAGAGACAATAAGTATAGATCCGTCTCAAGTAACAAAAGAATTAGAATTCTCCTAAAAATTTAGGCTCGGGTTTAAGCTTGACCCCCGATATTTGATAAACTTCTTGTTGTATTTTTTGAATTAGTTTAACGATATCTTTGGCGGTAGCATTACCTTTATTTATAATAAAACCGGCGTGTTTTTCTGAGACCTGGGCACCACCGATTTGATAGCCTTTCATATTGGCTTTTTCAATTAAAGGACCGGTATAATGGTTGGCTGGTCTTTTAAAAGAACTACCGGCACTGGGATATTCAAGAGGTTGTTTATTTTTTCTTTTTTGGTTTAACTTGTTCATTTTTGCACTTATTTTTTCTTTATTACCTGGTTGAAGTTCTAATAATGCATCAAAAATAATGTAATCTTTTTTTTGAAAGAAACTATCTCGATAAGAGAGATTTAATTCGTCTTTCTGCATAACTTTTTTGTTACCATTTTGATCATAAGCTGTAACTTTTTTAATGATATCATTCATCTCACCACCATAAGCGCCTGCATTCATAAATACGGCACCTCCCAATGAGCCCGGAATACCACTGGCAAATTCCATACCGGTGAGAGAATGGTTCTTAGCAGTTTCAGCAATATCTTTTAAAGTAGAACCACACTGTGCTTTAATTTCATTTTCTTCAATATTTATATGATCTAAATGTCCGGTATAAATTATTATACCTCTATAACCTTTGTCTCCAACTATGATATTACTGCCTTTACCCAGTATAAAGTAAGGTTTGTTTATTTCACTGATTAGTTGGGTTAGATCCCTTAAAGCATCTTCATGCTTGGGAGTTATAAATATATCAGCAGGTCCACCAACTTGAAAGGTGGTATATTCTTTTAAAGGGACATTCTGTTTGACATCTAAACCCTGAATTTTTCCAAAGTTATTTAATAATTTATCCATGAATTACACCTCTAAGATGAATTTTATCATAAAAATATATTATTACCAAATCTTATTTTCAATTAAACTTAAGCCCAATGGTTGCCATTATTGGAAACATAAAGGGAATTGTTTAAAGGATTTTTCGGATTTGTAAAGAATTAGTAATAAGAAGAGTTTTTTTGTTAATATCTGATGGCATATATATTAATCAAAAAGTGTAACAAATTACTAGATGAGCCTAAAAAATGAGCTTAGCCGACCTTCGTGTACGTGACCTAGCTTAGTCACCCTACACATTAAATAAACGAAGGGAGGCTATAATCATGAGAAAGTGGTATGTTACTATATTAACTGGACTATTAACATTTGCTTCCACAATTGCTGCGTTAGCAGATACTGTTCACTGGAGATAAATAAAATAGTATATGCCATCAGATATTTTTTATATCAGGAGGATTAAATGATGAACAATAAAGTGAAAATATTTTTGTTTATAGTTTTTACTATTTTTATTGGGTTTTCATTAATGATATATAATATAAATACATTAGAAAATAATATTTGGAATATACTTTTTTTTACAATCATCTTATTATTTCTCAGTAATTTAAGTGAGTTTATTAATTTTGAAAGTAGTACCTCTACTTCAATTAGTTTGCCAGTTTTAATCCCAGCAATTACAATTTTAAATCCATTTCTTATTACCTTTATTGCTTTTATAGGAACAAGTGAAATTAGTTTTGGCAAAGAAAAAATTCCTTGGTATAAATTCTTCTTCAATAGGTGTGTAATAGGTTTATCTGCTGGAACAGCAGCATATATATATAGAGTTTCATTGAATATTATAACTTCAAATAATTTAATTGCTTTATTTTTTTCATCAGTAATATATTTTATAATAAATAGTGGATTAGTTTATGCAGTAATTTATTTATCTGGTGAAGAACAAAAAATATCTTATAGAGTATTTTTAAATGAACTATTTAAAAGTATATTTATGTCTTATTTTTTAGGCTTGATACTTTACTTTAGTTATATTCAATTTGGAAAATTATTTTTCATTTTGGTTATAATATTAATTTATATTGCTAGAGACATATTTTTTTCTAGAATTCAGCTTTTGAATTCTTTTACACAAGTAATTGAAAGTTTCTTGAAGGTAATAGATTCCAAGGATCATTATACAGAAGGGCATTGTGAAAGAGTAGCGAACTATACAAAGCAACTTTGTGATGTTGCTAAAGTTCGCCATGGAAGAAAAGAACGAATTGTAAACATGGCTAAAATCCATGATATTGGTAAGATTTATGTTGATGATGAAATATTAAAGAGTGATGAAGTGTTAAGTAAAGAGGAATTTGCTGAAATGAAAAAACACAGTTATTATGGTTATGAACTTTTAAAGGACATTGATATGTTGAATGACGATCTCGAGATAATCCTCCATCATCATGAATTTTATAACGGGAATGGTTATCCTGATGGAATTGAAGAAAAGGAGATTCCGTTAGGTTCAAGAATATTAAATATATGTGATTCATTTGATGTTATGACTACGGGACGCAGTT
>DATGCJ010000023.1:0-6731 GCA_035312025.1 Halanaerobiales bacterium
CGCTAAAGCAAGTAAGGTTTTGCCTGTTCCGGCTTTACCCGACATCGTAACAATCCGAATATCATCATTTAATAATAGCTCATAGGCAAATTTTTGTTCCCTATTTAAGGGAGTGATGCCCATCGGTGCTTTTTTATCAAAAATCAGAGGAACTATCTTCTTACCATCAAACCGGGCTAAAGCACTCTTACTTCTCTCATCCAGGGTTGATAATTGAATCATCTGATGGGGATAAAGGTTTTCAAAATCACCATCTAGTTGCTCTGGGTCTAATTCTTGATTTTCATAGAATTGATCAATAATATTGGCCTTAGTTTTAATCTCAATAAAACCATCGTATAACTCTTCACCATCAATACCATTACCTCTATGATCCTCTGCTTTTAGATCGAAGGCATTTGCAATTAGTCTTAAATTTATATCATTAGATACCATTATTACTTCTTTTTCAGGATTAGATTCCTGCAGATCAATAGCCGTAGTTAAGATCCGATTATCATACTTACTAGCACTTAAGTGAGGGGGTAGTTTTAGTTCTTTTTTATCTATTACTATTTTTAAAATGCTACCGTTTTTTAATTTTATCCCTTCATTTAATCTGCCTTTTAGCCGTAACTCATCTAAAATACGGGAGGTTTCTCTGGCATTATACCCTATATCTGAGGTCTTTCGCTTTTGGTTATCTAATTCTTCTACTACAGCTAAAGGTATAATAATTTCGTGTTCTTCATAATCAAAAATTGCTGTAGGGTCATCAAGTAAAACATTGGTATCTAAAACATATATATTATTCATATTAGGCTCCTTTCCTGATTACCAGAGGGTCAATTGGGTCTTTTCATCATACTTTCTTTCTAATTTTTCACCTTGTAAAGGTTGAATAAAAAATTCACTGGCAAAAACGGTGGTACCTTCGGCTAAATGGCCGCCATAACAACTTCCATCTTCATCAGCTAAAGTTATATGGGCATGGATAAATGGTTCACCATCCAGAATAGAAATATTACCTATACAACTTACGATCTCCATCTCCCTATCTATATTTTTATACTGGTATTCATAAGTTTCTTGATTGTAAAAACCGATTTTGGCATTCTGTACAGCCCCGATTACTTTTATAAAACCGGTGGTAATATCTTTTTCTTTTACGATTTCGGTTAAACTATTTAAAAGGTCATCGTCTTTTTCTAATCTACCCATAAATGCTTGTCCTGTTTTATATTCTTTTAGCATGCTATTCCTCCTCAGGCATTTTATCTTTTACTCTTTCTAAATTAACCTCAGATTTCTTATAATTAGGATCTATTTCTAAGGCCTGCTGATAATGCTCGGCAGCCTCTTCGTACTGCTGTAAGTTTTCATAAATTATACCGGCATTATTATAAACATAAGGAACAGTGGGATCTAAATCTAAGGCTTTATTAATATTCTTTCTGGCCTCACTAAAGTTACCTAGATGGATATAACATAAACTTAAGTTATTATATACATAAAAATTTTCTTGTTCTTCTTCAATCGCCATTTCGAACTTTTTTATAGCTTGACTGTACTCTCTTTTATCCATATGAATTAAACCTAATAGGTTATATAACTGTTCATCGACCGGTTTATAGCCCTCTGCTTTAATTAAAACATCATAGGCTTCATCCTTTTGGTTGTTATTATAATAGGCCCGTCCTAAATTTACTAAGAGATTATATGAGTCCCCCTTAACTTTCCTTGCGTAATTAAAAGAATCAATGGCCAAATCAAATTGGTCGAGTTTGGTATAACTTAAACCTAAATAAAAATTTGGTAGATAACTGCCTTCATTTTCAGCGGCATAACTTGTCAGATGGTCTATCGCTTTTTTATAATTACCGCTGTTATATTCATTGATCCCCATCTGTAAAAGGCTCTGTGCCTGTATTGAGAGAGAAAATAATAAAATGAATGTAAATGTTAATAAAACTATCTTTTTTGTCTTAAACACCATTTTAACCTCCTTTTATTTGGTTTTGATAATAATCACAATAACTTTTTATTTCGCATTTATCACAGAGTGGATTTCTCGCTTTACAAATTTCTCGTCCGTGAAATATCAACCAATGATGAAACTTCGTCCAATAGTTTTCAGGGACAACCTCCATGAGGTCCTGTTCAACCTGATCTCTTTTATCAGTATCGACTAGTCCTAGACGATTAGCAACTCTAAATACATGTGTATCAACCGCAATCGTTTCGCGGTCAAAGGCATTCGCTAAAACTACATTGGCCGTTTTTCTTCCTACCCCCGGTAATTTTACTAGGTCTTTTCTATTGGTGGGTACCTTGCCATCAAAATCCTCTACAATCATCTTACTGCTCTCGATGATATATTTACTTTTATTCTTATATAGACCGATCGATTGAATTTCTTTTTGCAGTTCTCTGACCTCTAATTCAGCAAAATCATTGGGGGATTTATACTTACTAAAGAGATCTTTAGTAACTTTATTTACCTGTACGTCTGTGGTCTGGGCCGACATGATAGTTGCAATAAGAAGTTGAAAAGGAGTTTCATAATTTAAAGCCGTTTCCGGGTCCGGGTATTTTTTTTCAAAATAATCTATCATTTTTTCAACATTGTTTTCCAAATTACCTCTCCTTTCTGGAAATCTTACCAAATTAATGTTAAAATAATTTTTAGTATCTAAAAAAATTATATCATAATATAGGCATATATTGAAATTTAGGAGGTATAATTATGAATATTGGAATAGATATTGATGGTGTTATCACACATGAAAAAAAAGGTAAAGAAAATGTCTGGTTAAGGGCTTTAAATAACTATTTTGAAGACCAGATCACCCGTAAAAAAGACGTCTACAATTTTACAGAAGCATATGATATACCCCTAGAAGATCTCAAAGAATTTCTAAGAAATAAACTGCACGAAATATATTCTGGGGTTGAGATAGCCCCCGGGGCAAAAGAAATAATTGATAAAATAAAATCGACTGGACATACCATTTATCTGATTACAGCCCGTCATCAAAAGTTTAGACCCTTGACCATAAAATGGTTAGAACAACACCATGTTAATTATGATTATTTATACCATGAAGACAATAAAGCAAAACTGGCTGTTGAAAAAAATATCAAACTATTTATAGAAGACAACCAGTCCAATACAATTGACCTCTTAAAAGAGGATATTCCAGTCGTCCTGGTCGATAAATATCACAATAAGGAAGTACCAGATCGTGATATACTCTACCGGGTTGATAACTGGAATCAAATTAAAGATATATTAAAAAAATATGACTTTCTTTCTGAATAACATCTAAGTTAATCCATAAATTATTTCCTGTATACACTCCCCCCGATAAACTCCCTCAAAATTGATGTTTTGGGGATGTCATCAGAAGGCATATTTTTAAAACAGTCCAGTACTTCTAATAACCGCCTTGCTTCATAATGATAAGGATTATCTTTTTTAATCTCTTCAAGTAAGGGAACAGCACAGTTTTTTAATACTGCTAACTCATAAATTAAAGCAGAGTTGAACATTACATCTGCATTTTCTTGATAGGGGAATATATTTTCTTCTTCCCCTTTTCTCACCCTTCCCCACATCTCTAAGGTATTAAGGGCAGAATGGCCCCTAAATAAATTGTCTCTCACAATTCTTCTCACCAAACGGGTATCAGAAGTGGGTATCCTGTTTTGCTTATCAATATTTAACTGGGTTAAGGCACTTACAAATATCTTGTATTTATGATCTTCCGGAATAAATTCAGTTAGCTTATTATTTAAACTATGGATACCTTCAATCAAGATCGGCTGATCAGAACTCAACTTTAAAACCGTGTCACTATCTTCTCTCACACCTTTTTTGAAGTTGAATTTAGGCAGTCTAACTTCTTCGCCCCTCATCAACCTAACCAAATGATCATTGAACAGTTCCAAATTAATCGCATGTAAAGATTCAAAATCAAAGTTACCGTCTTCATCTAAAGGTGTTTTATCCCGATTTACAAAGTAATCATCAGTTGAAATAGTTACCGGTCGCAAACCATTTATGCGAAGTTGGGTAGATAATCTTTTGGTAAAAGTGGTTTTACCGGAAGAAGAAGGTCCGGCAATTAAGATAATCCTCTTTAATTCCTTATGAGAGGCAATTTCATCTGCTATTTGGGCAATATTTTTTTCATGTAAACCTTCCGAAATGCGGATTAATTCCCCGTAATTATTCTCTTCAATATGATCATTTAAATCCGGTACGAAACCCACTTCCAGGATATCACCTAGTTTTTCATAATCATAAAATATATCAGCCAATTTTGGTTGGGGAATAAATTCTTCAATCTTGTCGGGTTGATCAAAATGGGGATATAGTAAGACAAAACCCGGAAAATGGTAATGTAATTTAAAGTTTTTTAAATAGCCTGTACTCGGTACTAAAGGATAATAATAATAATTATAATAACCATCAAGTTCATATAACTTAATTTCATCTAACTTCCTCTGTTCGATTATCCTGCTCTTTTCTTCATTACCCTGGCCTCTTAAAATCTCGAGCCCTTTTTCACTTTCCATCATATGTTTATTGATCGTGTAGTCTTTTTTAACGATTTCCTGCATCTTATTTAATATATCTTCTAACTCGGCTTTGCTTAAGACATTATTATCACTTAATTCACAGTAGATACCATTGCTTAAGGAATGTTCAATATTTAATATTTCATCTCCATATATTTCATAAACCGCCTTAGCCATTAACATAAACAAACTTCTTTTATAAAATCTATTACCGGCTGGAGTATCATTTCTGACAAATTCGAGCTGACAATCCTGATCAATTACATAGTTTAAATCTAATAATCTGTTATTAACTTTAACTCCAATAATTGACTCTTTATCCTCTATATCAATTTCTGATAACAAATCTAAAACTTTCATGTTATGAGAAATATTATATTCAGTATCATTAAATACAACAGTAGACATTACATCACTTCCTCTTAATTATATTATGAATATCAATTTCCTTTTCTCTTTTGATCTGCTTTTCAATTAGATCTAAATTAAAATCCAAATTTATATATGCTTTATAAGCATAATATCGAATAATCGGGGAAGGATCTTCAATTTTTTTAATTAAAACTTCTTTATATTGCTCATTTTTAATTCCTAAATTATTAATAGCTATCAAGGCATTTCTTTGAATTATCCGCATTCCCCGCCAGCTTAACGCCTTATTTAACCATTTTTTAGGGAAGTTCTTTTTATTAAACTTCAATATTTTAATGATATCTCCTTTAATTTTTGGTTGAAACTCTTCATGAAGCCCCCGCGGAATATTTTCATTATAAGGACAAGCAGTTTGACAATCATCACAACCCCAAATACAGTTACCAATAAGTTTTTCCTCTTTCTCTTCTAAATAGCCCTTTTGTTGAGTTAAATTACTCCTACAGGTCCTGTAATTTAAATAATAAGGGGTACTTAGAGAATTAGTAGGACAGTTTTCAAGACAGGCTGTACAGTCCCCACATTTATTTTCTGATTTTTCATCATAATCTAAACTTTTATTTATAAATATTTCTCCCAAAAAAATATATGTACCGAACTTTTCATTAACTAATAAGGTGTTTTTACCTATCCAGCCTAAACCGGCCTGTTGGGCTAAAACTTTTTCTAAGACCGGTCCGTTATCTACATAGTAAGCACTTTTTAAATCATCAAATAAGTCTTTTAGATATCTTATACCTTTCTTAAGTTTGTTTTCCATTACTAAATGATAATCAGAACCTCTTGTATAGCGAGATATGAAACCATCGGTATCAGATTCCTCATTTTGGGCATAAGAAAGCCCTAATACAATCACAGTTTTAGACCAGGGATTTAATTGGTTCGGATTCAAAATACTTCCCACATCATTATGGACAAAAGGAGGGAGATCATCATCCCTATATCTCTTTTTAAAATTATTAACTAAGTCTTGGTCTAAAACTGGTTTTGTGAAACCGATCAGATCAAAACCTATCTCTTTAAATTTTCTTTTTATTTCATTACCTATCTTCATATATATCACTCGTTTTCTATTAACTTAAAAAAGGGGCCGAAAACTCGGCCCCTTTATGTTTAATTAATTAGTCTTCTTTTTTACGGGACTTTAATGCCTTCCTCAAGGTAACAAAAAGTCCTCCATACAAAACTACACAAGCAAATATCAACATTACAACTGCTGATCCACTCATAAAATTACTCCCTTCTAAATACTTATTTTTTAGATTTCTGCGTCATCTAAACCTCTTTGACGTGATAGGATAAATGAAGCAACAAGTAATAATCCAATTACTCCAGCCCAGCCGCCGTAAATGAGATATCTAAGTTCATATCCACCGTACTGTGTACCAATATCAGCAATAAATTCATTGACTAATAGCACAACTAACATAATCGGTGTTACATATTTGATCATCACATTCCACCAGCTGCCGAACTGATATTCAGAGACTGAGTTGAAATATCCCCTTAATTCATTGGGATCATAGTACCAGCCTATAATTACTGACTCGGCTAAACCAGCCACAACGAGTCCATAAGTATTTACATAATGATCTACAATATCTAACCAGTAAAGTCCACCTTTAGTAGCAAATAATAGTCCTACTACAAATAGGAATATACTATAAAATAGTGTAACTGTCCTTTTGGTTCCGCCCCATTTATCTTTAAGTGCTGCTACACCGGCTTCTACAATG
>DATGCJ010000024.1:0-2863 GCA_035312025.1 Halanaerobiales bacterium
GCTATATGACCATCGGTTCTTTTTTCAGTACCACCTTTTAAAACACCAGTTTCATGGTCTCTAAAGATAATCTGTCCTCTGCCAAAACTGCCAGAATCTAAGGATAAACTAACTTCATGTCCTTTGCGTTGGAGTGCCTGAGCAATGTGCTTTGGAAAATCACTTTCAACCTTTATCTTTTTACCTTCAGTCCACTGCCATCTGGGTGCATCAAGAGCAGCCTGAGGATTCAAATCAAAATCAATTAAGTTCATTAAAACTTGTAGGTGTCCCTGGGGCTGCATAAAACCTCCCATCACACCAAAAGGCCCGATAGGTATATTGTTCTTACTTAAAAAGCCCGGTATGATTGTATGGTATGGTTTTTTATGAGGTTCTAAATGATTATGGTGATTTTTATCCAGGGAAAAACTGTGTCCCCTATTTTGTAGGGCAATGCCGGTCTCAGGAACTACCAGTCCGGAACCAAAGCCCATATAATTACTTTGAATATAGGAGACCATATTTCCTTCTTTATCAGCAGCAGCCAGATAGACGGTTCCTCCCTTATCTAAATTACCAGGTTCAGGTTGTAAGGCGGTTTCTTTGATCAAACTACGCCTTTTAGAAGCATAAGCTTTTGAGAGTAAATCTTCCACCTTTACTTTCATCTTATCAATATCTGTAATATATTTTTTTCCATCTGAAAAAGCCAATTTTAAGGCTTCAATTTGTTTATGATAGGTTTCCAATGTATCTTTTGTTTCAAAGTCAAAACCGTTTAATATATTCAAGGCCATTAAAGCAACCATTCCCTGGCCATTGGGAGGAATTTCCCAAACATCATAACCATGGTAGTTGACACTTATAGGATCAACCCATTCCGGTTGATATGCATTTAAATCGGCTTTCCTTAAGAAACCATCATATTCTTTTGCGAATTGATCTATTTTATCTGCTAATTCCCCTCTATAGAAGGCTTCACTATTACTTTCCGCAATTAATTGTAGTGTATCCGCATGAGCATTTGAACTCCATACTTGGCCTGCTTCCGGTGGTTTACCATCTACCGTAAAAGTATCGAACCAGGCTGCAAACTGCTTTCCTTCTAACATTTCTTTATATTTCTTATGTGCCCTTTTCCAAAACTTACTTAAAGTAGGAGAAACGGAATAACCTTCCCGGGCATATTTAATAGCGGGTTTTAAAACTTCTGTCATCTCAAGGTTGCCGAATCTATTAACGAGACTGGACCAGGCAGCCGGGGCACCGGGAACTGTAACCGGCAGCCAACCCGTTTTCGGCATTTCATCATAACCCATTTCTTTAACCTTTTTAATAGTTATATCTTGTGGAGAATATCCGCTGGAATTTAATCCATGCATTTCATCTTTAATCCAGACGATTGCAAAAGCGTCTCCCCCGATCCCATTTGAAGTTGGTTCTACTACCGTTAAACAGGCAGCGGTAGCCACAGCTGCATCTACAGCATTTCCACCTTTTTTAAGTATATCCAGGCCGGCCTGAGCTGCTAACGGTTGAGAAGTCGCTACCATGCCGTTTTTAGCAAATCTAGTAACCTGTTTAGAGGAATAAGGATAGTTCAAATAATCTTGCTTCATATTACCACTCCATTCTCAATTTTTAAAGACCTTATTTAATTATATTTCATTTTTCCTATGATATCAAAAATAATGCCTATTTTCTATCTTTAAGAGAGAAATAATTTATAAATTCCTATTTAGATTTATAAATAAACAAGGTTAATTATAATTAAATTTTCCTGTAATTAAAGGAATATATTTCTATTTCAATAATATATAAATTAATTGAATAGAATATTAATTTTATAAAGGAGTGACATTCTTTGCATCTTAAAACAAAGAAGTTCGTTATATATACATATTTTTTCACCTGGTTTTTCTGGTTAATCTTAGGTATAACTGCCAATTATTTTGGTTATAGTTATGGTGACCCCTTATATTTATTTCTTTTTATTATGGGTGGGTTAGGGCCTTTTTATGTAGTTTTTATCGTTTATAACCCTCAAAAAGAGTTAAGGATGTATAAGAGGATAAAAAGAAGAATCTGCAAGTGGAATGTTAGTATCAGGTGGTATTGTTGGATTTTTGTAATTCCCTTTTTAATTTTTTTAATACCCTGGGTTTTAAATAGTTTTGTATTTAAAAATAGTATGATACTTTTTAGGCAGAACGTATTGACTGTGGTTCCTTTAATTTTAGTCAATATTGTAATGGGAGGTTTAGAAGAAGTAGGTTGGCGCGGGGTTTTATTACCCGGCTTATTAAAAAAGTATAATAAGATATCTGCAACCATAATGACAAGTCTAATCTGGTCCGGCTGGCACTTGCCGCTCTGGTTTATAGAGGGTTCGCCCCAAAAGGGTATGAATTTTATTATCTTTATAATTTTAGGATTAGTTTTTTCCTTTCAACTTACAATAATTTATATTAAAACTAAAAGCCTTTTTCTTTGTATCATAATGCACAGTATTTTTAATTCATATCCGGGTATAATTAATATCTTTTCAGATCGAATCTATTTATCAACTACTGCAATGCTATTATTTTCATTTCTCATCTTCATCATCATCTACCCGAAAGAAGTTGGTTTAAAAATTAAAGCTTTAAATAATACCCGGTTTTAAATATATAAGAAGTTAGAAGGGGGAGTTAAGAGTGGTTAATAAGAAATTAAAGGTGGGAATAATAGGTTGTGGAGATATTGCAAATTATAAGCACATGCCTGCCTTAAAAGAATTATCAGATTTATGTGAAATGACATCTTTTTGTGATATAAGGATTAATAGAGCTGTCAAAGCGGCCGAGGAGTTTGGTATAAAAGATTCTAAAGTATATGAAGA
>DATGCJ010000025.1:0-9702 GCA_035312025.1 Halanaerobiales bacterium
TCATAATCAGCAGTTGCATTTTTTACAAATTCACCTGTCATCAATACTTGACCGGCTGGATTTCTGAAGGTCAAGACCGCAGTTCTACCGATTGTTTCAATTGCTTCATTTGGATTATCAACAGCAGGGAGCTCTACGATTATTCTGTCATCTCCTTCTCTTTGAATAACCGGTTCTGTCAATCCTAATTGATTAACACGCCTTTCAATAACCTGCTGAATTCCAGACATTACTTCATTTGTTATATCACGTTCTTCTGTAGGTTGAGCCTGTAACACGATATGTGAGCCACCTTGCAGGTCAAGCCCAAGGTTTATACTATTGTTAAAATATAAAAATACCGCTAAGGCAACTATGGCTATGATAAAAGCAATTTTTATTAGTCTTTTCTTTTTATATCTCATACCACTTCTTCCTCCCGTTTCTCAACAATTATAATATTTATAAATTTTCGTATTCTACCTGATCTATTATACGCATCTCAGTAATAGGCCAATAGACCCAAAAAGCTAAACCAGATATTGTTTCATATGGTACATATCCAACATAACCTGGATATCTACTGTCTGCACTGTTGTTGCGATTGTCACCCATTACAAATACCGATTTTTCAGGAACTTGATAAGGACCAAAATTCCCTTTCATATCTTCCTTAATATAATCTTCTTCAAGTGGTTGACCGTTAACATAAGTAACACCATCCTTTATGTAGACAGTATCACCCGGTAAACCTATTACACGCTTAATGTACTTTTTGTTAGGAGCACCGCGGGGAGTAAATACAACGACTTCTCCTCTTTGAGGGTCCCTAAAACGGTAAATAAATTTATTGACAAATAATCTCTCTCCATCATGGAGATTTGGCTCCATAGATTTACCGTCGACAACAAAGGATTGCGCAACAAAAGTAATAATTAAAAATGCTAAAATACCTGCAATAACAACAGATTGCAGGATCTCTTTTACATCACCGCTATCCAATTTTAGTCACTCCCAGTATCTAACTTTTATTTTATAACTTGATTAAATTTTTTTTAACTTCTCTTAATTATTAATCAAGCATTTTTTCGTCATTTATAGGCTCTTCTGCTTCTTCTTCAGAAGTATCTAAACGAGCAATAGACTTTTGGACAACATCTATATCAACATCAGATGAAATTCTTAATCTAATATTGTTATCTTTAAGTTTAATTATTTTACCTTTGATTCCACCTATAGTTACTATTTTATCTCCTA
Source organism: Halanaerobiales bacterium (assembly GCA_035312025.1). GTDB lineage: Bacteria > Bacillota > Halanaerobiia > Halanaerobiales > M55B127 > M55B127. The sequence continues at coordinate 1,237 of DATGCJ010000025.1, forward strand.
CTTCCAAATTATTTAACATTTCTTCGTGTTCTTTTTGCTGCTTTCTCTGGGGTCTGATTAAGAAAAACCAAAACACTCCAAATATTAAGACCCATGGTAATATTGCGTAAACATATTGCATTTTTTATAACCTCCTTATTTTTTTACTCTCTAATAATTTCAATACCAGATTAAATTATCCTTCAAATTTTTTAAATTAAAATGATTATCTGGCATTAATTTATTTATAATTTTGATAAAATTTTTCTCTAAAAGATAAGAAATTACCTTTATCTACTGCTTTTTTGATCTTATTCATCAAATCAATAAAAAAGTAAAGATTATGGTAGGTAGTTAATCTTACACCAAGAATTTCTTTTCTTTTTAAGAGATGTCTAATATAAGCTCTCGTATAATTTTGACATACATAACAATCACAGTTGGGATCAGGAGCAGTAAAATCTTCTTTATATGTTGCATTTCTAATTGTTATCCTACCTTGGGATGTATAAATCGAACCATGTCTTGCTATTCTGGTAGGCATCACACAATCAAACATATCAATACCTCTTTTTACTCCCTCAATTAAATCCTCCGGGGTTCCCACTCCCATTAAATAGCGTGGTTTATCGTCCGGCATTAAGGGAACTGTAAATTCAAGAGTATCCAACATATCCTCTTTTGCCTCTCCTACGCTTAAACCACCGATTGCATAACCGGGGAAACCAATATCTGTCATCTTTTTGACACTTTCTTCTCTTAAATCTTTAAATATTCCTCCCTGAATAATACCAAATAGACTCTGCTTATCATTATTCATGGCGGCTTTTGAACGTTCAGCCCAGCGTACAGTGCGCTCAAGAGAATTTTTTACATAGTTATAATTGGAAGGTTCAGGTGGACATTCATCAAAAGCCATCGCTATGTCAGAACCAAGTGCATTCTGAATTTCAATAGACTTTTCTGGAGAAATGAACTGCCTCGAGCCATCTATGTGAGACTGAAAGTATACTCCTTCTTCTTTTATTTCTCTTAAATCAGCTAAACTAAATACTTGAAAACCGCCACTATCGGTTAAAATCGGCTTATCCCAATTCATAAATTGATGTAAGCCGCCGGCCTTTTCGATCAATTCATGACCCGGTCTTAAATATAGATGGTAAGTATTACCCAAAATTATTTCAGCCTTAATTTCTTTTAATTCTTCCGGGCTCATGGCCTTTACAGTAGCCTGTGTACCGACCGGCATAAAAATGGGGGTATTAATTTCTCCATGTGGAGTATCTATCTTCCCCAACCTGGCATCTGAATCACTATCTTTTTTTAACAAGTCAAAATTCAAACTCATTAATTTACTTCCTTTCTAGTATATAAACATTGCATCTCCTAAACTGTAAAACCTGTATTCTTCTTTAACTGCTTTTTCATAAGCCTTAAAAATTTTTTCCTTACCAGCCAAAGCAGATATCATCATTAATAAAGTTGATTTGGGAAGATGAAAATTAGTAATTAAAGCATCTATGACTTTAAATTCAAAACCCGGATAGATAAATATATCTGTCCAGCCCTTAAATTCTTCTAATTCACCGTCTTCAGCAGCTGTTTCTAAAGCACGAGTAACAGTGGTTCCCACTGAAATTACTCTACCCGGCCCTTTTTTTGTTTTTTTAATTTTGTTGACAACCTCTTCACTGACTTCGATGTATTCAGAATGCATATCATGTTCTTCAACTTCATCCGTCCGTACCGGACGGAAAGTACCCAATCCCACATGTAAGGTTATATATTCAACCTGAACTCCTTTTTCTTCGATTTCATCCAATAATTCTGGTGTAAAATGGAGTCCAGCCGTTGGAGCTGCAACTGAGCCTCTTTTTTTAGCATAAACAGTCTGATATCTTTCTGGTTCATCAAGGTCTTCTTTGATATAAGGTGGTAATGGCATATTACCTAACTTATCTAAAATTTCCTCAAAATCACCTTCATAATCAAACTCCATGACTCTACCGCCAAATTCTGTATATTCAACAGCTTTACCGGTTAATTGACCATTGCCAAAGCTTATTTCAACACCTTTTTTAACCCTTTTGCCGGGTTTAACTAAAACTTCCCAGCGTTTATCATCTAACCTGGTTAAAAGCAGAACTTCAATATCGGTGCCTGTCGGAACTTTTTTACCATATAATCTGGCCGGGATAACTTTACTATTATTTAAAATCAAGAGATCTTCTTTATTAAGTAAATCTACTATTTCATAAAAAATCTTCTCATCGATTTCACCTGTTTCTTTATTTAATAACATCAGACGAGATTCGTCTCTGTTTTCAATCGGTTTTTGAGCGATTAATCTTTCGGGTAATTCATAATTAAAATCATCGACTCGCATAGTTTTCCTCCTGAATCATTCTTCACTATCAAATAGATTATCCTGTTTATTTTTATTAATACCTAAATGTCTATAGGCAGCCGCAGTGGCTACTCTTCCCCGTGGGGTCCTTTCTAAAAAACCCATCTGCAGTAAGTACGGTTCATAAACATCTTCGATTGTCTCTGTTTCTTCACTAATTGCAGCTGCGAGAGTATTTAAACCGACCGGTCCGCCATCAAACTTTTTAATTATTACTTCTAAAAGTTTATGATCTATACTGTCTAAACCTTTTTCGTCAATTTCTAATAATTGAAGAGCTTGATCCACAACCTCTTCTGAAATTATTCCTTCCGCCTTTACTTCAGCATAATCTCTTACTCTTTTTAATAACCTATTACTTATTCGGGGCGTGCCGCGTGACCTCTTGGCAATTTCATGGGCCCCATCGTCATGAATTTCTATATCTAATATTCTGGCAGATCTTTTAACAATCTTGGTCAACTCATCGATTTCATAAAATTCCAGCCTGTTAATTACTCCGAATCTATCTCTTAACGGAGAACTTATTAAGCCTGCCCGGGTAGTAGCGCCTACCATTGTAAAGGGGTTTAAATCTAGACGCACAGAACGAGCACTAGGCCCCTTACCAATAATGATATCCAACGAAAAATCCTCTAAGGCAGGATATAATACTTCTTCAACCATCATATTAAGCCGATGGATCTCATCTATAAATAATACATCATTATCCTGAAGATTTGTTAAAATCGAGGCTAAATCTCCCGGTCTTTCTATGGCAGGACCCGAAGTCTTATGAATATTAACATTTAATTCATTAGCAATTATAGTGGCCAAGGTAGTCTTGCCTAAACCGGGTGGGCCATATAAAAGCACATGATCTAAGGCGTCCCCGCGTTTTTTTGCAGCTTCAATAAATATATCAAGCTTTTCTTTGGTTTTTTGTTGGCCAATATAATATTTTAACTTTTCCGGGCGTAAATTCTTATCAAATTGGTCCTCTTCAAATTTCCTGGTCGGGGATACAAATCTATCAGAATCTTCCATTTAGTGTTCCCTCCCCAGATAACTTAATACGTTTTTAATTTTATCTTCAAGTTTCATCTCTGTATCCAAATCAAGATTATTGACTGCTTTGTCTATTTCTTGGGTACTGTAACCCAACTGAGTTAATGCTTCATAAAGGTCCTCATCATATTTTTTCATAGATTTACCCTTTTCTATCTGCAGTTCTGGTAGCATGTCTTCAATCTTACTCTTTAGTTCTAAAATTAACCGTTGGGCAGTTTTAGGACCTATACCAGATACTTCTTTTAATACAGCTACATTTTCGGAAAGAATTGCATTAATAAACCGTTCATAAGCAAGTGATGATAGGATATTCATCGCTGCTGATGGGCCTACTCTAGATACTGATAATAGGGTTTTAAATAATTTCTTTTCTTCAGCAGTCTCAAAACCGTATAAATCTAGAGCATCTTCCCTAATATAAGTATGTATAAAAAGTTCTAAGTTTTTATTGAGATCTTTTTTTGTATATAAGGTGGGAACTTCTATTTGATAACCCACTCCATTTACATCTAAAATAATGCTGCTTTCATTACTATATATTAATTTACCTTTTAGATGTCCTATCATAAAAGATCTCCCCATTTTTCTTTACTGGCATAGCTATGGCCATGACAAATTGAAATTGCCAGGGCATCTGCCGCATCATCTGGTTTTGGTATATTATCCAAATTAAGTAAGGCTTTCACCATCTGCTGTACCTGGTTTTTAGAAGCTCTCCCATAACCTACTACAGCCTGTTTAACCTGTAAAGGTGTATATTCAGCAACTTCTATCCCCTTTTGCGAACCAGCTAGTAATATTACACCTCTAGCCTGACCAACTCTAATAGCAGTTTTGACATTTTTATTAAAAAATAATTCTTCTACCGCTATATGTTCAGGCTCATATTTATCTATTAACAAGAGCAGTTCTTCGTATAAATTTGAAAGTCTATCTACATCTGTTTGGTCGGGGCTTGTTTTTATTGTATCATAAGCTATCAATTCAAAAGAATTTCCCTTCTTTTTTATAACACCATATCCAGTTGTAGCTAAACCGGGATCAATCCCTAAAATAATCAAATGACCACCTCATCAAACAAAAAAATTATATTAATAAATTAATAAATGACACTGAAAATTCAGTGCCATTCAATGAGTAAATTAATTGTATTTATTCCTCATTTTCAATCTGTTCCATGACATCTGCAGGTATATCAAAGTTGGAATACACTTCTTGTATATCATCATGATCTTCTAATTCTTCCATAAGATTTAACATCTTTTTGGCATTAGATTTTTCTAATTCAATTGTATTATTAGGAACCATAGCCAAATCAGATTCAACCAGTTCAAAACCTTTTTTCTCAAGTTCTTTTTTAACATCCTGAAATTTATTTACTTCTGTATAAACTGTTACTAAATTGTCTTCAGTTTCAATATCTTCAGCGCCAGCTTCAATTGCTTCCATCATTACCTCTTCTTGATCTAAATCAGTGGAATTAAGGTCAATTAAAATTTGGCCCTTTCTATCAAACATCCAGGCTACACAGCCTTCTTCACCTAAATTACCACCATGTTCAGATAAAATATGTCTTAACTCTGAAGCTGTTCTATTTCTATTATCACTCATTATATCAAAATAAAGAGCTACACCACCCGGACCATAACCTTCATAGGTAAATTCTTTATAATCGACACCTTCTAACTCACCTGTGCCCCTTTTTATAGCTCTTTCAATATTTTCCTTTGGCATATCATTATCTTTTGCCTTCTCGATGGCAAAAGCTAAATCAGCGTTCATTTCAGGATCTCCGCCACCTTCGCGGGCAGCTACTGCAATTTTTCTCGATAATTTAGAAAATAGTTTACCTTTTTTCTTATCCTGTTTCTGCTTTCTATGTTTAATATTAGCCCACTTAGAATGTCCGGCCATATTATTACCTCCTAAATCTTTGTTCTGCTGTTTATTTTAACATAATTTAGCCTTATTTTCAATTTAGCAGACAAAAAAATAAAACATATGTTTGAACGTTGAATAAGAGCAGCACGGTAAGCCGGGTTCTGTTTTAGATAATCATCTATCTAGGACAGCGATTACTCACTGCCTCAAGCGTCCAACCCGGAGGAAAAGCGGGTCACTTTACTTCCTCCCTATTTGGACTTACTTCGGATGGGGTTTACCAAACTATCCAGTCACCTGGATATTGGTGAGCTCTTACCTCACCTTTTCACCCTTACCATAAAAATGGCGGTGTATTTTCTGTGGCACTTTCCTGGGAGTTACCTCCACTGGGGATTACCCAGCATCCTACCCTATGAAGCCCGGACTTTCCTCGGTAGAGAAAGTCTACCGCGATTATCTGTGATGCTCTTATTCAACTATGGCATTAACAGTATAGCAATCATTTTATGTTTAGTCAAGCCCTGGGATTTTAATTAAAGGTCAATACTTTTAAATTTAAAAAGTAGTAACCTCACAATCTTTATTTGATTGTGAGGTACCAAATTTTTAATCCTATGTTTAATTTTAATTTCTTTTAAAACTTATTTTAATTTTTACTATATGAAATTGCCTCGAACTCACATACATCCTGACATTCAAAACAATATAAACATTCATTATTTCCAATAGCCTGTTCCTCTTTATTGATTGTTATGATATTATTAGGACAATTTTCAGCACACAATCCACAACTTTTGCATCTGCTTTCATTAATCACTAAATTTTTGTTGTTTGCTTTATTTGTTATATTTAATAAAGCGCCGTAGGGACATAGATATTTATGCCAGAGTTCTTCCTCGAAAAGCAATGATATTAAGAAAGCTATACCTAAGATATATAATATTATATTAAGTTGTATATTATTCCTTCTCATTATAATCATGGACACTATCATTATAAACAATAATATCCATCTTAACCAACCTTTTTTAAGTACTGTCGGGGTTTGCAAGGTATCTATTCCCATTTTTTTGTAAAACCAACTTTTAATTTTTATAACGGTATTGATGGGACAGATCCAACCACAGTAAAATCTCCCCCATATTAAGGAAATTAATAGTCCTATCCCAAAAATTAATATCCACAATTGGGCTCTTCCCCTCACAACCAGCATAAAAAATATTATTAAAAATATAATCTGAACTATATTTCTCATTAAAGACTTATCCTCAAAGTATTTAATTTCTAATCCCCTCCTTCTTTCAAACTAGGTTAAAACAACTACAACATAGGCAACTAATTTAAAGTTGCCTATGTCAGCCTCTTTTTAGAATAAATATTCTGTTTGAACATAAAGTACATCAGTTCTGAATGTATCTCCGGCTAAATTTAAATTAGCTCCCAATTTAAATTTTATTGAATCTGTGTAATCATAACTTATTGATGGTTTAGACATTAATACTTCCTTGTTAACATTATAATGAAAGTTTATCTCTGTATTTAATTTAGACCTTAAAAAATCCCTCTTGATAAGGAAAGTTATCGTATTTTGATCTTCATCTTGAACTATATCTGACTGATAGTCTAATATTTTTTCCTGCATGAACTGAAGACTAATTAAATAATCTTCATAGTTATAATCAAAACCGATTAACCATTTAATCTCATCTTTTTCGATTACTCCCTCCGGATAATCCTGTAAGTGAATTAAGGGGTTAGCAAAATTAAAATATTTTCCACTAATATAAGCTCCCTCACCCCTAATGACCACCGGTCCCCTCATAGTACTTATACTACCACCGAAAGTATACAAACGGTGGTGTTGAGGGATAACTGCTTTTTTTTGGAAGTCCTTATGAAGAGTCGGTTGGTCATCCCAACTGTAACCGGCCATGATTTCATAATCATATTTTTGTCCGAGGGAAGAATATCGCAGAAAAAGTTCACTGTTTGCAAATTTTTCTTCTACTTCTTTTTCACTGCTGTCTTTTCTAAAATTCTGAGGCAAATTTTCTAATAAGACCTCTCTATTTAATTTAGCTGATTTAAAGTATGGAATCCATACTATCTCTAGAGTATCATTTTTTGGATATAAATTAGCTTTTATAGCATTTATACTTTGAAATTGGTCTTCATATTCGACAACAGGATGAACAGTATAGTCTCTAGGATTCACAATATTGGTTACTACTAATCCATCACTTTTACCCCAGGTCATATTTTGTTTTCCAATCCTTAGATCAATTTCATTGAAATATAAATCTAAATAAGCTTCATTCAAGTTAATATCTTCAATTTTATTCTCTAAATTGTACTCAAATATAGGATTGGCTATAATTTTCCCAAAGATATAATCAGTCTTTATCCTATTTTCATAGTCTAATTCATATATCAATTTAGAATTATAAGTATCACCCTGATCCAGATCATACACGTATCTACCGGTTAAAGAGTTTGATACAAAGGCTGCCTTAACCTGCGTAAGCAATGAAACTAACAAAATTAGCAGAAATGATAAAATAGTAATAAGACATTTATTTTTTAACAATTTCATCGATCTCACCCCTAATAAGCTCATATACTTAAATCCCTATTTTCATGCTTCGTTCTGTAAATCTATCTTCAGGTATTTCGGTATTGTAACTTACTTCATCAAGTTTTAAAACGGTTTTATGCTCCTTCTGTACATTTTCCATCTCACTATGAGTAATAGTAACGATGCCGTTAATAACTTGATAGTCTTTAACGGTTAATACCTTTAATAATTTACCAGCTGGATCATAAAATTCTTTTTTAAGACCAATTAAGTTCTCTTTACTAACCCAGGTAATAGTTTTAAAATACATATAATCTTCTTCTTTTGGAATATTCTCTACCACATAACATTCTGCTCCCTTGAGTTCTTCACTCTTTAATAAAGTATGAGTATCTTCTTCTATATTTCTTTCTCCTAAATCATCATAGGTAAAATCGGACCCCATAAAGTAATCGCTTTTATTCTCCGCTGAAATTCTTTTTATTTTACCTAAAGCAGGTAAATAAATCCACTGGCTGTCTTCTCTATTATCTTGATAAGTCCAATTCATAAAGGAAGTCCCTCTTACATC
>DATGCJ010000026.1:0-7632 GCA_035312025.1 Halanaerobiales bacterium
AACAAGTAGAAAAGATTTTTATTGAAGGTAATAGTGATATAACTGAGGTAATTAATACTGTCAAAGATAGTTTAGATGAATTAGGTAGTAATATTATTAAAAATTTTTTAGAGGAATGCGATAAAAGGATTAAAGAGTCAAAAATTACTTGACAAGATATGGGTTCTGTGATAACATTACTTATTGTCGATAACTTTTCATATAATGGCATAAAATATGCATACATTTTAGCTTATTTTTCCTTTTTTATTGGATTTTTACGGACTTATTTTATTATATTATTTAATAAAAATACATTATAATAACATTTATTTCATTATTATTACCAAGCATTTAAGCAGGGTATCTCTTTGCTTAAATGTTATATTTATAAATATAAGTATTCCTTGGGGGTGCAATGATGTCAACAGTGAGAGAGAGACACAGCTTTGCTAAAATTGACGATGCAATGGATTTACCCAATTTAATCCACACACAGTTAAATTCATACCAGTGGTTTTTAGAGCAGGGCTTACATGAAGTATTTGAAGAAATCTCACCAATTGAAGATTTTTCGGAAAATTTAGTTCTAGAATTTGTTGGTTACCATTTAGAAGAAGCTAAGTATACTGTACAGGAATGTAGGGACAGAGATGATACATATTCAGCTCCCCTGCAAGTAAAAGTTCGATTGATTAATAAAGAAACCGGTGAAGTAAAAGAACAGGAAGTATTTATGGGCGACTTTCCCCTCATGACTGATAAAGGAACCTTTATTATTAATGGGGCGGAGCGAGTTGTTGTTAATCAGTTAGTTCGTTCCTCTGGTGTATATTTCGATGATGAACGTACCAAAGATGGACGTAGATTGATAAATGGAAGTATTATCCCCAATAGAGGGGCTTGGATCGAGTTTGAATATGATAAAAAGAGAATAATATCCGTGCGTGTTGATAGGAAAAGAAAGATGCCCTCTACCATATTATTTAGAGCCTTAGGTTATGGTAGTGATGAAGAACTTATTGATTTATTGGGTGATTCAAAAGTAATTATGGATACTTTAGATCGTGATTCAACCGATTCGCAGGATGAAGCTCTAATTGATTTATATAAGAAATTAAGACCAGGTGAACCCCCGACTGTAGATAGTGCAAAAAGTTTAATCGAATCATTATTTTTTGATCCCAAGAGATATGATTTGGCCGCAGTTGGTAGGTATAAGATAAACAAAAAGCTTGATTTAGATATTGATGAAGATAAAAAATATTTAGATGAAAAAGATATTATTGAGACCGTACGTTATATGGTTAGATTGGTACATGAAGAAGAAGATGCCTATATAGATGATATTGACCATCTGGGTAATAGAAGACTGAAAACAGTTGGTGAACTACTGCAAAACCAGTTCAGAATTGGTCTTTCCCGCATGGAAAGAGTAGTACGAGAAAGAATGACAATTCAGGATATTGATGTTGTAACTCCCCAGGCTTTAATGAATACCAGGCCTGTTGTGGCTGCAATTCAGGAATTCTTTGGAAGCAGTCAGCTTTCACAGTTTATGGACCAAACCAATCCTATGTCTGAACTTACCCATAAAAGGAGATTAAGTGCTTTAGGACCCGGTGGTTTAAGTAGAGAAAGAGCCGGATTTGACGTTAGAGATGTTCACCATTCTCACTATGGTAGAATTTGTCCTATTGAAACTCCCGAGGGACCTAATATCGGTCTTATTGGTTCAATGGGTACTTATGCTAAGACAAATGAATTTGGCTTTTTAATGACCCCTTATCGGAGAATTGTCGATGGTAAAACAACCGGAGATATTGATTATTTAACTGCTGATGAGGAAGATCAAAATATAGTTGCTCAGGCTAATACCAAGTTAAATGAAGACGGTGAAATTGTAAGTGATGAAGTTGTGGCCCGTCACCGGGGTGATATTTTAGAGGTACCGCCTGAGAAAGTAGACTACATGGATGTTTCCACCAAACAGCTGGTGGGTGTCTCTGCTGCTATGATTCCATTCTTAGAGAATGATGATGCTAACCGTGCTTTAATGGGTGCTAACATGCAGAGACAGGCTGTACCGTTACTGAAGACCGATGCCCCCATCGTGGCAACCGGTATTGAACATAAAGCTGCCAAAGATTCAGGGGTTGTCGTGATTGCTAAAAACGGTGGTACAGTTCGTAAAGTAACATCAAGTAAGATTGTAATTGAAAATAATGATGGTAATATAGATAAATATAATTTAATGAAGTTCAAAAGATCAAACCAGGGTTCCTGTATGAACCAAACCCCTATTGTAACAGAGGGGCAGGAAATCGAAGAAAACGATATTATTGCAGATGGTCCTTCTACCGATCAAGGGGAAATGGCCTTAGGTAGAAACTCCCTTATCGCATTTATGCCCTGGGAAGGATATAATTATGAGGACGCTATTTTAATAAGTGAAAAATTAGTAAAAGAAGATGCATTTACTTCTATTCATATAGAAGAACATGAAGCAGAAGCTCGCGATACTAAATTAGGACCCGAAGAGATCACCAGAGATATTCCCAATGTAAGTGAAAGTTCCTTAAAAGACCTCGATGATCGAGGTATTATTAGAGTGGGAGCGGAAGTAAAAGAGGGCGATATCCTGGTAGGTAAGGTTACACCAAAAGGTGAAACTGAACTATCAGCGGAAGAAAGATTACTGAGAGCTATTTTTGGTGAAAAAGCTAGAGAAGTTAGAGATACCTCTTTGAAAGTTCCACACGGTGAAGAAGGTATCGTAGTTGATGTTAAAGTTTTCTCTAGAGATCAAGGTGATGAACTAAAACCCGGCGTAAATAAACTTGTAAGAGTATATATTGCAAATAAAAGAAAGATTGCTGTTGGAGATAAAATGGCAGGTCGCCATGGTAACAAAGGTGTAATTTCCAGAATTCTGCCGGAAGAAGACATGCCCTTTAAGGAAAATGGAGAACCGGTAGAAATAGTACTTAACCCATTAGGTGTACCTTCTCGTATGAATATCGGACAGGTCTTAGAAACACACCTTGGTATGGCAGCAAAAGCACTCGGCTTATACGTCGAGACACCCGTATTTAACGGGGCCTTAGAGGAAGAGGTAGAAGAGTACCTTGAAAAAGCCGACCTAAATAGAAATGGTAAAATGACCCTATATGATGGTAGAACAGGTGAGTCATTTGACCATGATATAACAGTAGGATATATGTATATCCTCAAATTACACCACCTTGTTGATGACAAAATTCATGCCCGCTCAACCGGACCTTATTCTCTGGTTACCCAGCAGCCGCTCGGCGGTAAAGCTCAATTCGGTGGGCAGAGATTCGGCGAGATGGAAGTTTGGGCCCTTGAAGCTTATGGGGCTGCCTACAGCTTACAGGAAATGCTAACAGTTAAATCCGATGATGTAATCGGAAGAGTAAAAACCTATGAATCGATCGTCAAAGGTGAAGAAGTTCCACCACCGGGTGTACCTGAATCCTTTAAAGTTCTGATCAAAGAGATGCAGAGTCTCGGTTTAGATGCCCGCGTATTTGTGGAAGAAGATAATGAAATGGAATTAGAAGAAGAAGGTACTGAAGTAAGTGAAACAGCTAAAAAACTGGGTCTAGATACTGATCTACAGTTATCAAGACCTGATGAAGGATAAAAATTTTACAAAATAGGAGGGGGAATTACCCTTGGCAAACGTAAATAATTTCGATTCAATGCGGATCGGAGTTGCATCTCCTGAGCAGATAAGAGAATGGTCTCGCGGTGAAGTTAAAAAACCTGAAACCATTAACTATAGAACTCTTAAACCGGAAAAAGATGGATTATTTTGTGAGAAAATATTTGGACCGACTAAAGACTATGAATGTCATTGTGGTAAATATAAAAGGGTAAGATATAAGGGTGTAGTTTGTGACCGCTGTGGTGTAGAAGTTACCCGTTCCAAGGTAAGAAGAGAAAGAATGGGTCACATAGAATTGGCTGCCCCCTGTACACATATCTGGTTTTTCAAAGGAATCCCTAGTAGACTGGGACTAATTATGGATATGTCACCGAGGGCGTTAGAAAAAGTAATATACTTTGTTTCCTATATAGTAATCGATCCCGGTGATACCCCACTTAGTGAAAGACAGCTTCTATCTGAACAGGAATACCGTGAAGCTAAATCTAAGTATGGTAATGAATTTGATGCCCGTATGGGAGCAGAAGCGATCAAAGAACTATTAAGTAAAATAGATGTACAAAAAGATGTTGATGAACTTAAAAAAGAAGTTAAATCAACTTCTGGTCAGCGCAGAAGACGCGCTATCAGAAGACTGGAAGTAATGGACGGTCTTTTAGATTCGGGCCTTGAACCAGAATGGCTGGTCATGGATGTGATGCCCGTTATTCCACCTGACCTAAGACCGATGGTTCAGTTAGATGGAGGTAGATTTGCTACTTCTGATTTAAATGACTTGTATCGGAGAGTTATTAATAGAAATAATAGATTAAAAAGACTGCTTGACCTGGGCGCTCCTGAAATCATTATAAGAAATGAGAAAAGGATGCTGCAGGAATCAGTCGATGCTTTAATTGATAACGGTAGAAGAGGTAGGCCGGTAACCGGAGCCGGTAATAGGCCGCTTAAATCTTTAAGTGATATGCTTAAAGGTAAACAGGGTCGTTTCCGCCAAAATCTACTCGGTAAACGTGTAGATTATTCCGGTAGATCTGTTATCGTTGTTGGTCCTGAATTAAGAATGGACCAGTGTGGTCTACCAAAGAAAATGGCCTTAGAATTATTCAAACCTTTTGTAATGAAAGGTCTTGTAGATAAAGAATATGCACATAATATCAAAAATGCAAAGAAGATGGTAGAAAAGGTTGATGATAGGGTCTGGGGTATACTAGAAGAAGTAATTAAAGGGCATCCGGTCTTACTTAACCGGGCACCGACCCTGCACAGATTAGGTATCCAGGCTTTTGAACCTGTTTTAGTGGAAGGTAAGGCTATTAAGTTACATCCCTTAGTCTGCCCACCCTATAACGCTGACTTTGATGGGGACCAGATGGCTGTCCACTTACCATTATCAGAAGAAGCTAAAACAGAAGCAAGGACCTTGATGTTATCAACCACAAACCTTTTAGCCCCAGCTGATGGTAATCCAATAACAGTACCTACCCAGGATATGGTTTTAGGTATCTATTATTTAACTACTATCAAAGAAGGTATTAAGGGAGAAGGAAAGATATTCTCCCGGCCGGCAGAAGCTATTAAAGCTTATGATACAGATAAGATATACCTGCAGGCCCCCATTAAAGCCAGAATTGATGGTGAAATAATTGATACTTCAGTGGGAAGGATCATCTTCAATGAGGCTTTACCGGAAGATATGGAATTTATTAATGAAAGAATTGATAAAGGTGGTTTAGGCGATTTAATTAATGACCTTTATGATGAATTCGGAGAAGAGAAGACGGTTAAATCACTTGATAATATAAAAGAATTAGGTTATGATTTCGCAACTCGTTCTGGTATCAGTATTGCCGTAACTGATGCTGATATACCGGAAGAGAAACCGAAAATTTTAAAAGAAGCTGATGAGGAAGTAGACGAAATAGAAGAGCACTACAATAGAGGTGCAATTACAGAAGATGAGAGATATCACCGTGTAATAGATATCTGGAATCAAGCTAAAGACGATGTTACTGATGCCCTATTAGACCATTTAGATGAAGATAATAATATCTATATCATGGCTACCTCCGGTGCTCGTGGTAATACTTCTCAGATTTCTCAGTTAGCTGGTATGCGTGGATTGATGGCAGATCCATCCGGTAGAATTATTGACCTACCTATTAGGTCTAACTTTAGAGAAGGGCTTAATGTGTTAGAGTTTTTCCTCTCTACCCACGGTGCTAGAAAAGGTCTGGCCGATACTGCTTTAAGAACTGCTGACTCTGGTTATCTAACCAGGCGGTTAGTTGATGTTTCCCAGGATGTGATAGTAAAAGCAGAGGACTGTGAAACAGAAAAAGGACTATATGTTGAAGCAATCGGTGGTCACGGATCGCAGGCTGTTGAATCTCTGAGAGAAAGAATTGCCGGCCGCTATGCAGCTGAGGATCTTAAAGATCCGGCCAGCGGTGAGATAATTGTTGAGAGAAATGAAATGATCAAAAAAGATCATTTAGATAAAATTGAAAAAACAGATATTGATAGTGTAAAAATCCGTTCGGTGATTACCTGTGAATCTGAACATGGAGTATGTACTAAATGTTATGGCCGCAACCTGGCTACTACTAATAAAGTTAATATCGGGGAATCAATCGGTATTGTAGCAGCTCAATCAATCGGTGAACCTGGTACCCAGTTAACAATGCGTACCTTCCACACCGGTGGAGTTGCCGGCGATGATATCACTCAGGGTCTACCGAGAGTGGAAGAGTTATTTGAAGGACGTACCCCGAAAGGTCATGCCATCATGACTGAAAAAGAGGGTAAGGTTAAAATAACTCAGAAAAGAAACTCTAAACGGATTGTTGTTACCAGTGATGACGGTAAGAAGAAGACATACAAGATTCCTTACGGTTCTAAATTGATCGTACAGGAAGGCGAGTATGTAGAACCTGGTGATAAACTAACGGAAGGTCCCTTAGATCCCAGTGTTTTACTCAGGGTAAAAGGTGAAGCTGCCGTTCAGAACTATCTTTTAAAAGAAGTTCAGAATGTATATAGATCTCAAGGTGTTGAAATTAATGATAAACACATTGAGGTAATCATCAGACAGATGATGAAAAGAGTAAAAATCAAAGAGTCGGGCGATACCGACCTATTGACTGGTAGTCTTGTTACAAAACACGAGTTTAAAGAAACCAATCAAAAGGTTAAAGCAAATGGCGGCAAACCCGCAAAAGCTATTCCTCAAATCTTAGGAATTACAAAGGCTTCCCTGGCTACAGAAAGCTTTTTATCAGCTGCTTCTTTCCAGGAGACAACAAGAGTTCTAACTGAAGCTGCTCTGGAAGGAAAAATTGATCGCCTAAGAGGACTTAAAGAGAACGTAATTATCGGTCAATTAATCCCGGCTGGAACTGGAATGAGAAAGTACAGAGATGGGGAAGAACTCGGTGAAAATGTGACCGATGTTACCCAGGTTCTCGAGGAAGTTGAAGAAGAGTAAATTTAATGAGGACTTAGGTATTGACAACACATATCAAAGGTGTTAAAATACACTAGTGTGTGCAGACAAAAGGTGTTTGGCCTTTAATAATTTAATCATTATAGATAAATAAAAAGTATTCAGCGCAGAGGACAGCATTCATAAGGATGCTGGTTCTCTGCTGCATTACTGAAATAACCGGAAGGAGGTGGGTTTTGTGCCAACAATCAATCAACTTATCCGTAAAGGTCGTAATAAACAAAAGAAGAAAAAGAATGCTCCTGCATTAGAGGGATCACCTCAAAAAAGAGGGGTATGTACAAGAGTTTATACAGCGACTCCCAAAAAACCGAACTCAGCTTTAAGAAAAGTTGCCCGTGTTCGTTTAACGAATGGAAAAGAGGTGACCTGTTACATACCTGGAGAAGGACATAACTTACAGGAACACTCTGTTGTGTTAGTAAGAGGTGGCCGTGTAAAAGACTTACCAGGTGTTAGA
>DATGCJ010000027.1:0-2807 GCA_035312025.1 Halanaerobiales bacterium
TCCCGGCTAATAAATAAAGTAATGCCATTCTAACTGCAACTCCATTTGTTACCTGTTCAGTAATAACTGATTGCTCACTATCAGCAACTTCACTTTCAATTTCAATACCCCTGTTCATAGGACCGGGATGCATAATTAAAACATCGTCCTTAAGACTATCAAGTCTCTTTTTATTCATCCCATAAAACTTTCTATATTCTCCTATCGAAGGGAATAATCCACTTTCCTGTCTTTCCAGTTGGATCCTTAAAATGTTTACTACGTCTACCCCTTCTAAAGCCTTGTCCAAATCTTTATAGAACTTTACCCCCATTTTTTCTATTTCCCTCGGGATTAAAGTGGCTGGACCAGTAACCCTTACTTCAGCGCCCAGTTCTTTTAGCCCCTGAATATTTGATCTTGCCACCCGACTGTGGCTGATATCTCCTATAATAAGAACTTTCATATCTTTAAAGCTTCCTTTATAAGATTTCATTGTATAAAGATCCAGTAAACCTTGCGTTGGGTGGGCATGTGCCCCATCCCCGGCATTAAGGACACTTGCTTCAATGTTGTTTGCTAAAAATTCGGCTGCCCCGGGAGCACTATGTCGGATCACTACTACATCTGCTCCCATTACTTCCATTGTCTTAGAGGTATCTAAAAGTGATTCTCCCTTGGCTACACTGCTGGTAGATTTTGAAATACTCATTACATCTGCACTCAGTCTCTTTGCGGCCAGATCAAAGGAAGATTTAGTTCTTGTACTCGGTTCAAAAAATAGATTAACAATTGTCTTTCCCCTAAGGGTAGGAACTTTTTTTACTGTTCTTGTGAAAATTTCTTTCATTGATTCAGTAGTTGTTAAAATTTGATTAATATCTTCTCCCGAAACATTATATAACCCTAGAAAATCTTTTTGTTTTAAAGCCATTTTCTACCTCCTGTTTCCCTTTTGAATTATGATTTAATTAATATTTTAAACAGTTGTATTTTTCCTCCATCTGGAACATATACCAACATTATCATTGGTTTTATCTATAAATAACTTCCAATTATTCAGTAAATCTACACCATATCTTATTAAAATGATTTATCCGTTTGGATCTATATTTGCAAGTTTAAGAAAACAACCCCCCCTTTACTAGATTGCCTATTATAGAAGTAAAGCAGATCCTTATCATTTCAACTTCCTTTTTTGACATAAAAAAAGCCTTCTCATCAGTTCAGTCAAAACTGACAAGAAGGTTAATATCTTCTATACCTATAGTAAAGGTTTAAAAGTCCCTTGCCAGTCTCGCTGGACTGAATTAAAGGGTCTTACTGTTTAATTTTAAAGTTATTCTTTTTCTAAAAGTAAAACATTATCTTTTCCATCTATCTCTTCAAAATTAACATCTACAACTTCACTTTGAGAGGTAGGTAAATTTTTACCAACATAATCTGGTCTTATCGGAAATTCTCTATGTCCTCTATCTACTAAAATAGCTAATTGGATAGATTTGGGTCTTCCTAAATCTATCAAAGCATCAAGAGCAGCTCTTACCGTTCTCCCAGTATATAAAACATCATCGGTTAAAACTACCTGCTTATCCGTAATATCAAAGGATATTTCAGTTTGATGAATAATGGGCTGTTTAGAGACTTGTGATAAATCATCTCGATATAAGGTAATATCTAAAATACCAGTTGGAATCTCTACACCCTCAAACTCACCTATCCTTTGGGCTATCCTTTCAGCCATAGGAACACCTCTAGAGCGAATTCCAATTAACACTAGATCTTCAGTTCCCTCATTTTTTTCAATTATTTCATGAGATATTCTTGTTAAGGCCCGCCTAATATCGTCCTTATTAATAATCTCTTTTTTAACTTTCATATCTTTTTCTTCCATATTAACTACCCCTTCTTTTTATAGATATAACAATACAAATAAAAAAACCTTCTACCGGCAAGGTAAGAAGGCTAAATAAATAATATTATTTCTCTTATTAGCCTCACCGGACTAATTTAAAGCGCTATTTTTATATTAACTATCTAAACAGTATCATAACTTCAATTAAGTGTCAAGGTTCAATTAACATAAGTTTGCGTAAAGAAAAGGTGGGAAAGATAAAGACCTCAATATATTTTATTTATATAGTCGCTATTGACTTTATGCCTTTAACCCAGTTATGGCCGCTGTAAGGTCCATATATAACTGTCCTACTTGCTTGCAGCCAATCATTCCAGTTCCTTTTAAAGACTCTTTCCCGATATTTTAATTCTTTTATAGGATTCTTTATCTTGTAAGATTTGTCATTTAGTCTTGTTTCTAATATTTCGTTATGCCTCAACATTAAGATCTTAACCATTGCTTCGGCTCCCAGCCTTTTCCAACTCATACCCTGATTTTTCATTCGCCTAGATATAATCTTGCCTATATAACTCTCAATCGCTCCCATACCATGTAATTCGGGATAATTATCCTTAACCTTAATCCGATGTCTGTAATCCAATAGATGACCTTCATATTTCTTATAGTGCTTAAAGAGGGTCTCCCTGCCCTCTATTATCTTTCCATTATCACCATCATAAATCAGTGATTCTAAAGTATCTAAAAATAGCTTCTTTTTCCCGCCTGCCAATACTCCCGTTAAATCTTCGGCTATCTGTTTACCGAAATGTATAGTAATATCTTTTTTGATATGAAAACGATCAAGTTGAACTATTAAATTGTCAAAGTAATCATAACTTGTCTTTTGAATCCAGCTCGCTCCGTCTCCATTTAGAATAATCATTGTCTTATCTAAATTATACTCCGAATTTATTAAATAGCTGAATTCCTC
>DATGCJ010000028.1:0-5560 GCA_035312025.1 Halanaerobiales bacterium
CGTCTTATTACTTTACATTTATCACATATAGGTTTAACAGATGGTCTTACCTTCACCTAACATCCCTCCTTAAGCAAATTATTTTGCTTTATGACGGTAAGTAATTCTACCACGACTTAAATCATAAGGTGAAAGTTCAACGGTCACTTTGTCACCAGGTAAAATTCTAATATAGTTCATTCTCATTTTACCTGAAACATGGGCCAATACCTCATGACCATTTTCTAACTCTACCTTGAATTTGGCATTCGGCAACGGCTCGATAACTGTACCTTGAACTTCAATAGGTTCTTCCTTAGCCATATATTTGATAAGCCTCCTTATTTTTGTTACTTAATTAGCCCAAATTTTATTATACCATAAATTACACGCTTGAAACAAATCTAAACAGTTAAACCTTACTTAAAATTTCGGGTCCGTTTTTATTTATTGCAATAGTATGTTCGAAATGAGCTGATAAGCTTCCATCTTCGGTTACTACCGTCCAGTCATCATCTAAAGTTTTGACCTTAAAATCGCCAACATTAACCATAGGTTCAATTGCCAGTGTCATTCCTTCTTTTAACAGAGGACCATGTCCGGGTGAACCAAAGTTGGGAATTTGCGGAGCTTCATGCATATCTCTACCGATTCCATGTCCTACATATTCCCTTACAACCGAGAAATTATTATTTTCTACATGAGTCTGTACTGCATGTGAGATGTCAGATAGTCTATTCTTATATAAGGCCTGCTCTATACCTTTCATGAGAGCCTCTTTTGTGACCTTTAATAGTTTTTTAGCTTCTTCAGATATTTCTCCCACGGGAAATGTGCGGGCAGCATCACCATTAAAGCCTTCATAAAAAGCTCCTATATCAAGGCTTACGATGTCTCCTTCTTTTAAAAACCTGTCTTTGCTGGGAATTCCATGCACAACCTCATCATTTATAGAGACACAAACCGAAGCAGGATAACCCATATATCCTAAAAAGGATGGCTCAGCTCCCTGTTTGCGAATAAATTCCTCGCCTTTATTATCAATTTCGGCTGTTGAAATTCCTGGTTTTATTAATTCCCGGAGATACTCATGTGTTTCAGCTACTATCTTATTGGCATCTCTCATAATATTTATTTCTCTCGGTGATTTTAAGATGATCATAAAGCTTGCTCCTTAACAATTTCATCGATCTTTTCAAATACTTCCTCTATACCTGCATCACTTTTTACTGTAGCTAATTTATCTTCTTCTTCATAAAAATCTATCAGATTTTTTATATTCTTAGAATTAATCTTGAGTCTTTCTTTGACAACTTCTTCTGTATCATCTGAGCGCTGGATCAACTTACCACCACATTTATCACAGATACCTTCTTTTTCAGGTGGATCGTAATCAAGATGGTAAACTGCGCCGCAGTTACTGCAGGTCCTTCTATGAGTTAGTCTCTTTATTAGTTCTTCCCTTGTAACATCAATATATATAGCCAAGTCAAGCTCTCTATTCATATTTTTAAGCATATCTTCTAAAGCTTCTGCCTGATTTATAGTTCTGGGGAATCCATCTAGAATAAATCCTTCTTTACAGTCATCTTCTTTCAATCTTTCCCTCACAATACTGTTTGTTAGCTCATCCGGTACAAGACCACCGGAATCTAGATACTCTTTGGCTTTTTTACCGAGCTTGGTTTCATTTTGGATTGCATTTCTAAATATATCTCCAGTCGAAATATGGGGTATATTATATTTATTACTTAATTTCTTGGCCTGAGTACCTTTACCAGCACCCGGCAATCCAAGCATTATAAGATTCATCTTTTATCCCCTCTTCGTTTTTTATGATTTCATAAATCCTTCGTAGTGTCTCATTAATAAGTGTGATTCGATCTGCTGCATGGTTTGTAGTGCGACACCTGTCATAATCAGAACTGAGGTACCACCAAACTGAATTTGCACACCTGTTAATGGACCCATTGCAAATGGTAATAACGCTACAATAGTTAAGAACACTGCACCAGCAAGTGTTACTCTAACTAATATTTTATCCAAATAATTTATAGTAGCTTTACCTGGTCTTATTCCTGGAATAAATCCACCATTTTTCTGCATATTTTCTGCTACCTCTTCTGGATTGAAAGTAATAGCAGTGTAGAAATATGTGAAGAATAAGATCATTAATGCATAAAGAATTAAATAAAGTGTTGAACCAGGTTGAATCATAGCTGCAATATTCTGTGCCCAATCAAATGGTAACACTTGAGCAATTACACCCGGGAATAATAACACGGAAGACGCGAAAATAACCGGTATAACTCCCGCCTGGTTAACTTTCATTGGTATATGAGTACTTCTACCGCCATATACCTTTCTACCTACAATTCTTTTTGAATACTGTACAGGTATTCTTCTTTCTCCTTCCTGTACAAAGATAATACCCGCTACGATAATTACTGCTAAAGCAACAAATAATAATATGTTCAAGATTGAAATACTTCCCGCTTGAAAAAGATTATAGGTATTATAAATTTGACCTGGAAATCTTGAAATTATTGAGGTAAAAATGATAATAGAAATACCATTACCAATACCTTTTTCATTAATCTGCTCTCCGAGCCACATTAAAAAGGCTGTACCGGCAGTCAATGTAACAACAATTATAAATAAATCGAAAAAGGTCGGATTCGGAATAGCTCCGAATCTATTAATATAGGATGTAATACCAATACCCTGAATAACAGCTAAAACAATTGTTCCATATCTGGTATACTGAGCGATCTTCTTTCTACCCTCAGCACCCTGCTTGGATAGTTCCTCTAGTTTAGGAATAACCACAGTTAAAAGATTAAGAATAATTGATGCTGTAATATAAGGGGTGATACTCATCGCAAAGATGGTAAAGTTTCTCAAAGCACCACCTGCGAACATATCAAGATAGTCTAGTACTCCACTACCTGATCCCTGGAAAAGAGTGTCCTGAATAACTCCTACATCTACCCCGGGTACGGGAATATGGGCACCTAATCTATAGACCATCATCATTGCTAAAACAAATAATACTTTTTTTCTTAATTCTTTAACTTTAAATATATTTTTAAAGGTTGAAAACAACTTATATCACCTCAGCCTTTCCACCGGCATCTTCAATTTTTTCCACGGCAGATGAACTGAAGGCTTGGGCTTTAACAGTTAAATTCTTGTTAATATCCCCTTTTGCCAGTATTTTAACACCATTTTTAGCTATATTATCTATTAAGCCTGTTTCTTTTAGTAATTCAGGTGTAATTTCAGTTCCTTCTTCAAATTTATTTAATTGAAAAACATTTACAATACTATACTGTTTTTTAAATATATTTGTAAAACCTCTTTTAGGTAGTTTTCTAAATAAAGGAGTTTGTCCACCTTCAAATGTTGGTCTGGTCTTGGAACCAGATCTTGAATTTTGTCCATTTGCCCCGCGTCCAGATGTATAACCTCTACCTGAACCGGTACCACGGCCGACTCTTCTCTTTCTTGTTTTAGAACCCTCAGCAGGTTTTAAGTCATGTAAGTTCATAACGTACTGCACCTCCTTAATTATCCTAGAATTTCTTCTACTGATTTCCCTCTTAATCTTGCTACCTGTTCAGCTGATTTTAATTCATCTAAACCAGTGACTGTAGCGTTTACCATATTAATAGGATTAGAAGAACCAAGTGATTTTGTTAAAATATCATTGATACCAGCTAATTCTACAACCGCACGAACAGGTCCACCGGCAATTACACCAGTACCCTCAACGGCTGGTTTTAATAAAACTCGCCCTGCACCAAATACCCCAGTAATCTCATGTGGGATGGTGGTATCAACGATTGGTACTTCTATTAGGTGTTTTTTTGCATCATCTACACCTTTTCTGATTGCTTCTGGTACTTCGTTTGCCTTTCCAATACCTGCTCCAACATGACCATTGGAATCTCCAACAACCACGAGAGCAGAGAAACTAAAGTTACGTCCACCTTTTACAACTTTAGATACACGATTTATATTTACTACTCTTTCGTCTAAATCCAATTTTTCTGGATCAATCTTGCTCATGGATTCGCCTCCTTCGTTAAAATTTTAATCCCTTTTCTCTTGCTGCTTCAGCTACTGCTTTGACGCGGCCGTGATATTTATATCCAGCTCTGTCAAATACAACTTCTTCGATATCTTTTTCAAGAGCTCGTTCAGCAACTAATTCTCCTACTTTTTTAGCAGCTTCAACATTACCGCTGTTCTCTAAATCATCTTTGAGTTGTTCATCCAAAGTAGAAGCGGATGCAAGAGTTTCTCCGGATAAGTCATCTATTATTTGAACATACATATTTTTCAAACTCCTATTTACAACCATGCGTGGTTTAAAAGGAGTACCTGTTATTTTATTTCTTATTCTATGGTGCCTTCTCTTTCTGGCAGCCTTCTTATCCATAATTAATCACTCCCTTCAATTAACCGGTTTTACCAACTTTTCTTCTTATGTGTTCGCCTACATATCTTACTCCCTTGCCCTTATAAGGTTCAGGTTTTCTAGTTTCTCTTATATTTGCTGCGACATCACCGACTAACTGTTTATCATAACCTGATACAGTGATAACATTCTTTTCTACATCAAAGTTAATTCCTTCAGGTGCTTCAATCTTGATTGGATGTGAATATCCAACTTCTAAAATTAGATCTCCGCCTTGTACTTTTGCGTTATAACCAACACCAACTAATTCTAACTTTTTAGAAAAACCTTCTGTTACACCTTCGACCATACCCTCGATTAAGCTGCGGATTAAACCGTGCTGAGAGCGGTCATCTTTAGAATCAGATGGTCTTTTTACCACTACAGCGTTATCTTCTATATTTATATCAAAATTAGGATCGAATTCTTTTGTCATTTCACCTTTAGGTCCTTTAACAGTTACTTTATTTCCGTCAATGTTAACATCAACCTTTTCCGGGATGTCAACAGGTTGTTTACCTATACGGGACATACAATTCACCTCCAGCTATTTTTGCTTTAAATAAGATTATATCTTACCATACATAGCAGAGAACTTCTCCACCTATGCCTTCATTGCGAGCTTGTTTATCTGTTAAGATTCCTCGGGATGTTGAGATAACAGCTATACCTAATCCACCGAGTACTCTTGGAATTTCATCTTTATTTACATAAACTCTTAAGCCTGGTTTACTAATTCTTTTTAAGCCACTAATAACTTTTTCGTCATCTTTACCATACTTCAGATAAACCCTTATCTTATTTTGAGGATAATTATCTATAATTTTATATTCCTTTATAAAACCTTCATCTTTTAAAGTTTTGGCAATATTTATCTTTAAATTCGAAGCAGGTATATCAACGACATCTTTATTTACATTATTGGCGTTCCGGATACGAGTTAACATATCTGCAATCGGATCAGTAATATTCATTAAGCCATCCTCCTTCCTGATTTTACCAACTTGCTTTTTTAACTCCAGGTATTTCACCTTTATGTGCTAATTCTCTGAAACAAATTCTACAGAGATCAAATTTTCTCATATAACCTCGAGCTCTTCCACATCTACTACATCTATT
>DATGCJ010000029.1:0-4352 GCA_035312025.1 Halanaerobiales bacterium
TTCTTTTCTCCTGTTATTACTATCATTGCTGTAATTACCATATACTAAATCATCTCTATCTATCATCAATACTCCCATGTCTATATAATTATATATCGTCTTATAGGATAAACACATATCAAACCGATCATCATCTTTAATTAACTCAGCTATTACTTCCGGGGAATACTTTTCACCTATTTTCTTTTCAATAAACTGTGCTATTTCATGGTTTTTATCTATCTTTAAATTGGGTCCTTTAGCTGTGGCGTTATTATCATGAACCTGTTGGGCTATCTCATAATAATAAACCTCCTTATAACTGTCTTGTGCGCGTTTAAGAGTAATTAAACCATTTTTAATTTCCCTGCTTATTGTAGTCCGATGACTGTTTAATTCTTCTCCTATTTCGGTATAATTCTTATTTTGATAGTTAAAAAGATGGGCAATTAACTTTCTATCATCAAATGTTAAATGTTTTCCTTTGCCTTTATCTGTGTTATAATTACTTTGACACATGTCGGTGCCTCCTTGTTTTGTTTTGTGGTGTTACTCAACATTATAAAGGAGGTTACCGGTATGTGTCACATTTTTATTTACCTTGTGTGCATTTAATTATACAATTCGGGTTGTTTTAAAATAGCTTTAATTTTTCAATTCAGATTCGACTTGAGAAGCAAAAATATGTTATACTAGCAGTGGTTATTCGTCGAGCCTTTTATTGTTATAGAAAAATTTTTAATGTTCTATTCCATTTAAGAAATAACTTTTTATTTAAATTTTCAACCAATTATCAAGTACTATCTATAAATTTTCAAAGGAGGTTTCAACAGGTGAGAATTATAAAAGTAAAAAATTATGAAGCACTCAGTATAAAAGCAGCTAGAATAGTGGCAGGGCAAATTGAGTTAAAGCCCAATCTTGTATTGGGACTATCTACGGATAGTACTTCCCAGGGTATGTTTGAAAATTTAACTAAAATACATAAGCAAGATAATTTAAGTTTCAATTATATTAAAGTTTTTAAATTAGATGAATTTGTCGGTATTAAAAAGGAACATCCTGGTAGTTTAAACACATATATACAAAGAGAGTTTTTAGATAAAGTGGATATTAGAACAGAAAACTTTCATACTCCAAATGGATATGCCGAAGATATTAAAAAGGAATGCCACCGATATGAAAATAAGATAAAAGAGGTGGGTGGAATTGATTTTCTTGTCTTGGGAATAGGTGAAAATGGAAATATTGCTTTTTTAGAACCCGGTAATTCATTACCACTAAAAACATCTACTATAAAATTGAGCGAAAAAACTAGAGAAACCCACTCCAGTAATTTTGATAGTTTAAAAGAGGTTCCCACTAAAGCAATTACAATGGGCCTTGATACTATTCTTTCAGCAGATGAAATATTACTTTTGGCTAGTGGTAAATCTAAAGCTGAAGCTGTCAAAAAAATGTTAAGCAGAGAAGTTTCTATTAAAACACCAGCTTCACTTTTAAATCTACACCGTAATATAACTGTTTTAATAGATAAACAAGCTGGGAAAAATATTAAATAATAATCATAAGTAGGAAATATAAATTAATATTGTAAAGATTAAAAAATAAAAAAGCCTTTTACGATGTAACATTTTTTATTTACCTTGTGTGCATTTAATTATACAATTCAGTTTTTTAAAAATTTAAAAGTAACTTGACACTATCGTTTCCAGATTAAATCTTGACATTAAAGAAGGTATTATATATAATTATTCCAAATTAATCCAAATAATAAAAAACTATGACTGGGGAAGTAGTAAGCTTAAGGCCGAAATACACCCCTGAGTTGCCGGCTGAACTAAGAGTAAGCTAGGCCGTTATCCAACGTTATCCGGTGAGAGAGTGCTAGCTCTCAAGAGAGTTGTTCTAACCATCTTATTATTTGAGTTAGAATAAATTCAGGTGGTACCGCGAGCATGTCGTCCTGATATAGGGACGGCTTTTTTGTTTTTCTATAGGTTTTTATTATTTGTAAAAAAATTTCAAGGAGGAGTATTAAAAATGAGAAGAGAGAAGATTTCCTTTTTTACAGCTTTATTACCGATTATTATCTTATTATTAACAGGTGCCTTTTCAGTTTTTTACTGGAAGGTCGGCATGATTGTTCCTCTACTTAGTGGTGTTATAACAACTGGCATTATAGGCTTTGTACATAATTTTGATTGGGAAGAACTGCAGGAGGGCTTAAAAGAAGGGGTAGCAAATGCCCTACCTGCTATCTTTATCTTATTGATTGTAGGTTCTATCATAGGGACCTGGATCTTAAGCGGCACAATTCCCGCCATGATCTATTACGGACTTAAATTTTTAAGCCCCGGTTTGTTTGTTCCTTTAGCAGCCTTAATTACAGCTATCGTTTCCACAACCTTAGGTACATCCTTTACTTCAATTGCTACGGTCGGTATTGCTTTAATTGCTGTCGGGAATGCGATGGGTTTTGCTACACCTCTGACCGCTGCCGCTATAATCTCGGGAGCATTTTTTGGAGATAAGTTATCTCCCTTATCTGATACCACCAATATCGCCGCCGCCATGGCAGACTGTGAATTGTTTGAACATGTTGGACATATGCTCTGGGATACAATTCCGGCCTTTGCGATTTCCCTGGTCATTTACTGGGGAGTGGGGCAGTCCCAGATGAGCGGTGGTTTTGAAGGAACTGAACAGATTAATACCTTAATGCAGGGCATCGATGGTCTATTTAATATTACACCAGTATTATTTATTCTACCTTTAATTACAATTATTCTGGCAGTTAGAAAGACCCCGGCTATCCCCGCTTTACTTTCGATGTCTATTTTAGGGGGAGTTTTTGCCGTGCTTTTTCAGGGAGCAGGCCTGGCTGCTGTCTTAGGAGCGTTTACCTCTGGTTTTAAGAGCAGCAGTGAGATTGAGATGATCAACAGCCTGCTCTCTAAAGGTGGAGTTACTTCCATGGGCGGCACGATTATCTTACTTATCACCGCGGCTGCCTTAGGTGGGATAATGCAGAAAGTAGGTATTTTAGATATAATATTAGAAAGGATGATGACCTGGATTAACAGTAAAAGAAAGATGTTAATCACTTCTCTCGTAACTTCCTTTTTAATCGGTCTAAGTACGGGAGCACAGGTCTTAGCTATTATCATCCCTGCTAATATGTTTTCTAATACCTTCAAAAAGATGGGATTGCACACGAAAAATCTAAGCAGGAATGTAGAAGCCGGAGGAACAGTCGGTATAACCTTAGTTCCCTGGAGTGTACCCGCTATCTTTGCGGCCAGTATGCTGGGAGCCCAACCGGCCCAGTTTATACCATTCCTCTTTTTCCCGATGTTAGTGATTTTAATTAATGCTTTTTACGGTTTAACAGAGATTTCAATAGCTGAAATTGAACCTGTAACTGAAAAAGAAAAGGTAAGGAGAGAAGCCTAATGAGTGATATTATAATAAAAGTATTGGGAACAGCTCAGGATGGGGGATATCCCCAGCCGGACTGTGACTGTCCGAACTGTATAAGAGTCAGAAAGAATAGGAACTTAATTAGATATCCCGCTTCATTAGCTGTATTAAATAAAAAAGAAAAGTCAACTTATCTAATTGACCCTACACCACAATTGCCAGCCCAATTAGAAGAATTAAATCAGATGGCTAAAAAATTAAATTTTCCGGATGATCATTTAAAAGAGATTATAATCACCCATGCCCATATAGGCCATTATACCGGTCTAATGTACTTTGGCAAGGAAGCTATTAACAGTAGTGGTTTAAAGGTTAGGGGTAGTTCACGCTTAAAGGAATTTTTAACAACTAATCAGCCCTGGCAGAGTTTAGTTGAAAACAATAATATTATAATCAATATATTTATCTTTGGACAGGATATTTATAGTGACAAAAACTTTAATATTGAGCCTATTAAAGTTCCCCATCGGGCGGAGTTCACCGATACCGCTGGATTTTTAATTAAAGGTCAGAACAAATCACTTTTCTATTTGCCTGATATTGATAGTTGGGAGGGATTCCGACCAAAATTTGCTGATCTAAGTTCCAAAACTGATTATATGGTCATTGATGGTACCTTCTATACTAAAGAAGAATTAGGTGAGTTAAGGGGCAGAAATATCGATAATGTACCTCACCCTCCCATTGAAGACACAATAAATGAGTTGTTAGAAAACAAACTGGAGAAAAATGAAAGTGAAGTATATTTCACTCACTTTAACCATACAAATAAGGTCTTAGATCCTAATTTTACCAATGATTTTAAAGAAGACAATATTTTCTTTTTAAGTGAAGATATGAATTTCGAGTTATAAATTAAAAATAATTACTGTTAATATTTGAAAGTTGAG
>DATGCJ010000030.1:0-8326 GCA_035312025.1 Halanaerobiales bacterium
GCATGTGTAATAAATATGTAGTCTATTATACAATTTATCATTTTTTGTAATATTTTTATTACTTTTTGTGTTTATAGTAAATAAAAATTATTCATTATTGTGCTATTAGAGTTTTTGACATATGATAATAATACTGTTAAAATTAAAGTGAATTATATCACATTTAGGAGGTTTAATATGAATACACAAGAAAAAGAAGCTCTCTTACAGGATATTTACGAAAGAGGCTTTCAATATGAACAAAAATATGGGTTTTGTACTCAAGCCGTGATTGGCGCCTTACAGGATTTCTTTGCTGGTATTGATGATGAGGTTTTTAAAGCTACCCATCCTCTAGCAGGTGGTGGAGCCCTCTGTGGTGATGGAACTTGTGGGGCCCTAGTTGGTGGTTTAGCTGTTGTAGGAAGTTTTTTTGGGAGAAGTAGAGATGAATATGCAGAATCAGACCCGGATGGTTGGATGACTTCTTGCGCTATTGCTAAAGAAATCAGGGAGAAGTTCCTAACAGAATAAGGCAGTGTAATTTGTGCTGACGTCCAGGCTGAAAAAATGGGTAGGAGTTTTGATTTATGGGATGAAGAAGATTTTAAAAGTTTGAAGAAGCTGGAGCCCATGAAGATCAATGCCTTGAAATAACAGGGAAAACAGCAAAATGGACAGCTGAAATTCTGCTTGCACACAGCGTAAAACCTAAAAAGACACCTGATCCGATTCATGCAAAATAAAAGAATTAGATAGAACAAAAAATAAAATGAATGTTAGCTAATACTTTATCAGAGCCCAATCTTTGGGCTCTTTTTACGTTTTATTTATAATTATTATTTAAATTAGATATGATCATTTCTAATATCATATGTAATTTTAATCCCAACATTTTTTAATCAATCAATAAATGTACAGTTCGGTAAATAAAAACCCTTAAGGCTGATAGCTTAAACCATCCACCTTAAGGGTTTAAATCAAAGGAGGTATTTATATTATCTACTTACTGTACTTTAAACTGGAACTTATCTCCGTCAAAGTCGATTAGAACCTCGGCTCCTTCTTGAATTTCATCTTCTAGCATCTTCATAGCAAGCGGATCTTTTAGATATTTTTGAATCGTCCTATTAATTGGCCTTGCCCCATAGGTTGGATCATATCCTAATTCCATAATCTCTTCTTTAGCATCTTCGGTTACTTCTATGGCTAGATTGCGTTCTTCTAATTTATCTCTTAAGTCATCTAATTTAATATCAACAATATCAAGTAAGTTTTCTTTACTTAAGGAATGGAATATTATCTTTTCATCGACTCTATTTAAAAATTCAGGTCTAAAGTTACCTTTTAGTGCTTCTGTTACTCTTTTTCTCATCTCTTCTTCATCATCTAAGTCCTGGATATATTCAGACCCAATATTTGAAGTCATAATTATTACAGTATTTTTAAAGTTAACTTCATTCCCCTGACTGTCAGTTAAAATACCATCATCTAAGATCTGTAATAAGATGTTGAAGACATCCTGGTGAGCTTTTTCAATTTCATCTAATAAGATGACTGAATAAGGTTGTCTTCTGATCCTTTCTGTTAACTGACCGCCTTCTTCAAAACCTACATAACCCGGTGGGGAACCGATTAACTTAGCAACAGCATGGCGTTCCATATATTCAGACATATCAAGTCTAACTAAATTTTTCTCATCATCAAAGAGATAAGCTGCTAGCGTTTTAGCAAGTTCAGTTTTACCAACTCCGGTCGGTCCCATGAAGATAAAAGAACCTAAGGGACGGTCAACATCCTGTAGACCGGTTCTTGATCTTCTAATCGCATTACTTACTGCGGTAATTGCTTCATCCTGACCAACAACCCGCTTAGATAGCTCTTCTTCTAGGTGAACTAACTTTTCTCTTTCGTCTTCCATCAATTCCTGTACAGGTATATCTGTCCAGGATGAGACGATCTCTGCTATATCTTCAGCGGTAACTTCTTCTTTTAAAACGTTGAAGTCACCTTCCATATTTTCTAATTTTTCTTTGGTTTCTTCTAATTCTTTTTGCAGGTCATTTAATTCTCCATATCTTAAACGGGCCGCTTCTTCATAGTTTGCTTCTCTTTCTGCATTTTCAGCCTTAACTTTCACTTTTTCAATCTCTTCATTTAAATTCTGCCTTTTTTGAATCAATTCTTTCTCGTTATCCCAGCTTGCTAAAAGCGGATCTCTTTTTTCTTTAAGTTCCTGTATTTTATCAATCAGTTCTTCTAATCTTTCCTGAGATTCTTTGTCTTCTTCCTGTTTTAAAGCTTCCTTTTCCGTTTCAAGTCTTCTAATTCTTCTATTTAGTTCATCTATCTCTAAAGGCATAGAGTCTATATCGATTCTTAACTTAGAAGCAGCTTCATCCACTAAGTCAATCGCTTTATCAGGTAAGAATCTTTCTGTTAGATATCTTTCTGACAGGTTGGCAGCTGCCACTAAAGCACTGTCCTGGATTCTAACCCCGTGGTGTATTTCATATTTCTCTTTTAAACCCCGCAAGATTGATATCGTATCTTCAACAGAAGGTTCAGAAATCTTAACGGGTTGGAACCTTCTTTCTAAGGCGGCATCTTTTTCAATGTGTTTTTTGTATTCATTTAGGGTAGTTGCGCCAACACAGTGCAGTTCTCCCCGGGCAAGGGCAGGTTTTAACAGATTAGAAGCATCCATTGCCCCTTCGGCTGCACCGGCTCCTACGATAGTATGCATCTCATCGATAAATAGGATAATCTGTCCTTCTGCTTTTCTAATTTCTTTTAGTACAGACTTTAATCTATCTTCAAATTCACCTCTAAATTTAGTTCCTGCCACTAATGAACCCATGTCGAGCTTAATAACTTTCTTGTCTTTAAGTGCTTCAGGTACATCACCATTCACAATTCTTTGGGCCAGACCTTCTACAATTGCGGTTTTACCAACACCGGGTTCACCGATTAAGACCGGATTGTTCTTCCTTCTTCTAGAAAGAACCTGCATGATCCTTCTGATCCTTTCATCACGGCCGATTACGGGATCTAACTCTCCTTCGCGGGCCAGTTCAGTAATATCTATCGTATACTTCTCAAGTACCTGATACTGTTCTTCAGCATCCTGAGAAGTTACTTTCGCGCCTTCTCTAATATTCTCGATTGCTTCTCTAGCTTTCTCTAAATCAATATTTTTTGATCTGAAGTAGTCATAAGTCTTACCTTTACCACCTGATAAAAGTCCTAATAAGAAATGCTCGGTTGAAATGTATTCATCACCGAGATTCTTCGCTTCTTTCCGGGCTTTTCTAAGTACATTATTTAATTCTTGAGACATGTAAAGCTGTCCCTGTTCAGAATAGACTTTCGGAAGTTTTTCAATAATTTCGTTTAGATCTTTTCGGAATACTTTCAGGTTAATTCCCAGTTTTTCTAGTAAGGGAACCATTATACCCTGGTCATCTTCCACTAGCGCTAAAAATAGGTGAGCAGGATAAACTTCCTGGTTACCCTTATCTTCTGCAAGATGCTGTGCTTCAGCTAAACCTTCCTGTGCTTTACGAGTAAGATCTTCCATTCGCATCTGTTGATCCCTCCAATCAATATTACTATATCAATTATTTCCTTTTATATTATACAACAAATTTATACTAAAGTCAAAGAAGGTCAAATTTTTTAATGAAAAATATAACCCACTTCTATAAAGGTATATAACCTGATATATATAATTATAAAAGTGTGTTAGCTTTCAAATCTAAATAAATCTTAGGAGGTTTTAATAATGTCAAATGGATACAATGAATTCATTTATAAAAAGCCTGATAATACTGGTATGTTGATAAGATATAAAGAACAGGAAAATTCAATTGACTTTATAGTCTTTGAAGTTGAGTTTGCTGATTTTGATATGAATGAAGAGGGAAATGTAACAAACTATACTATTGAAAACGAAAAAGAATTATATGAATGTAATATTAACCGGGCAGGTAAGTCCCACTTTCATTTTGCACACGGAATAGAATTTGAATCACCAAAAGACTATGGTGCTTTTGTAGATGTATTAAATCAGCTCTATGGATTAGCGGAACAATTATTAGGAGAAAAAGCAGAATTTAAATGGTAATAATCATAAAATTAATCTGCTATATTAAAATTTATAAGTACATAAAAAAACACACAGGGGGAGGCCTGTGTGTCAAAAAACATTATGTGTTTTTTAGTTCAAAGCAGGGGTTTTGACATTCAGTATATTAAATTTGTCGCCTCTGTCTGCCATAACTTTCATCTTAGTATTAGGAGGACATGTTATAAAATCTTTTTCATCCAATTGGTAGGTCTCATCTCCGATCATAATGGAACCTTTACCTTCCATTACATGGAAGAAGACATCAACCGGAACCTGATGAGCAGGAACTACGTCTCCTTCTTCTAAGATCAAGTTCTTTACCTGGACATTTTCATTTTTGTGTATATTTCTTGTCATAATTCCTCTCATATTTTCTTCTGCTTGTAAGTTTTCTAGTTTAATTACGCTCATCTTTAATTACTCCTCCTCTTTAAAAGTTGTAAATGAACAGTATCCTATCTCATCACTTAAGTTCTGGATTTTTTCCCACTTGTCATAATGGATGACATCTTTGGCAGTGGGATATAGAATATTATTTTCCTTATATATATGATCTCTCAAAGTCAGAACTAAAAACTCTGAGAGTTCTTTTAGCTGACTCTTAAACTCTGCAAAGTCCATTTGATCAGCATTTTCGGCCAGTTCATTTATCTCTTCCTTATAGGGCCAGAGATCATCATGTTCCATTCTCATTATTCTGGTTGGTCCGGTAATACCTAAAGCATCAACTTCCGGGAAGAGAGCTTCTTCTTCTCTTTCATGATGCTTTTCAGTTTCTAATAACAATTGCCCTATTTCTTTTAATTCTTCAAACACTTCTTTATCAGGGTCATATTCATCTAACTTATCAATCTTATCAACTGCTATTTCCAATCTATCTAATGTATTTAATATCTCATCGTGTTCTCTTACCAAAACAGCCAACGGATGAGATTCATCTAAATCACCCATCATTTCTTCTAGTTCATCTGCCATTACTTCCAGATGGGCAGCACAGAGGTGTCTTAACTTGGTCTCTTCTAAACCTTCATTAATTAACTGCTGTTCTGCTTCCGAGAGATCTTTAGCAGAAATTTCATCTATTAATTCACGCGCTTCTTTTTTTACTTCCTCAACATCTTCATCATTATTTAATCTTTCTAAAATCTCTTTTAAACGTTCTTTTTTATCAGTCATAAATTTTTCCTCCTAAACTTGATTAATTCTATCAACTTTATTTACTTTAATTATATTATAATAAAAGACTTAATGCAATTCTGTGATATATATCATATAAAGAAGGAAAAATATTAAAAACCCTGCCTTAATTTAATATCAAAGCAGGGTTAAGTATACTATATTATCTTTTTTTATTTCTATTCAAAATCTTTTAACTTATCAAAATCCAGAGTAGCAAAGTAATCCTCAATCGTTTCTGACCTTCGGATTTCTTCTACTTCACCATTAGTTCGAAGCAGTAGCTCGCCGCCTCTCAGTTTACCATTATAGTTAAAGCCCATCGCATGGCCGTGGGCTCCGGTATCATGGATGACAACTATATCTCCCACATCTATTTTTGGTAGCTGCCTGTCTACAGCAAACCTATCTATGGATTCACAGAGCGAGCCTGTAACATCATAAGTATATTCTTTGGGTTCATCTTCTTTACCCATGACTGTCACGTGATGGTAGGCATCATACATACCGGGTCTCATTAAATCATTCATGCTGGCATCAAGACCCACGTGTTTTTTATAGATGTTCTTTTTATGAATTACCCGTGAAACTAAATAGCCGTAAGGCCCTGTAATCATCCGTCCACATTCCATGAAAATAGCCAAAGGATCTAAATTATTAGCTTTAATAATTTCATCATACTTCTCTTTAATACCGGCCCCAACATATTCTAAATCAACCGGTTCTTCTTCCGGACGGTAAGGTATGCCTATTCCGCCCCCAATATTTAAAAATTCGAGGTTGATATCAAGTCTTTCTTTAACTTCTGCCGCCAAATCAAACATCATGGCAGCTGTATCGACAAAGTACTGTGGATTTAATTCATTAGAAGCAATGAAAGTGTGTAATCCAAACCTTTCGACACCCCGGTGTTTTAAATCAGCTAATCCTTCGAAGATCTGTTCTTTGGTAAAGCCGTACTTTACTTCCGAAGGATCTCCCATGATAAAACTGCCGGCTCTCCGGCTGCCCGGATTGTATCTTAAAGATATTAGTTCGGGAATTCCCCCGTGTTTAGCTAAGAAAGGAATATGTGAAATATCATCTAAGTTGATTATTGCTCCCAATTCCCGGGCCTTTTCATATTCTTCAGCCGGGGTATTATTGGAGGTGAACATAATATCTTCTCCTGTAATCCCGACCTCTTCTGACAATATTAGTTCGGTTAAAGAACTACAGTCGGTTCCAAAACCCTCTTCCTTTAATATTTTTAAAATAAAGGGATTGGGAGTTGCTTTAACAGCAAAGTACTCTTCAAAACCTTCGTTCCATTCAAACGCCTTTAAAAATCTCCTTGCATTTTCACGAATTGCCTTTTCATCATAGATATGAAAAGGAGTCGGATATTTATCTATAATTTCTTCTAATCTTTCCTTATTAAAAGGAAGTTCCTTTTGCATTTTTTTCACCACCAAATATTATTTTTCGAACATTAGATTATCATTTAATAGTTTAATTGATTCTATATAGTTTTCTCTATTTACAACAAACTGGATATTAACCTGACTTAAAGAAATTGAAACACAGTTTATATTAATACCGTTTTCACCCAAGACCTGAGCTGCTCTAGCCAGTATATTAGGTTTACTAATATTTGAACCTATTAAACAGACCATGGCAATCTCTTTGATCTTGATATCAGTATATTTGTCCTTAAGTTCATTGACCAGATCTTCACTTAAATCTTTTTCCCAGATCACCTGGGAAATACTGTTGGCATTGGTTGCTTTCATTACATAACTAATATTATGTTTTTTTAGAATCTGCATTATTTCATAGTCAAAACCGACTTCTCCCACCATTGAGGTGTCATGTACTTCAATGACCACCATCTCTTTGGAACCGGCAATAATCTCAATCTTGGAATCTTCCACAACAAAATCTTTCGTAATAATTGTACCGGGGTGTTCGGGTTCAAAAGTATTCTTGACAATCAGTTTTATACCGGCCAACTCCAGAGGTTTGGAAGCCTTAGGGTGAATTGCCTCCATTCCGATATCAGCTAACTGATCAGCCACATTATAATTTGTCCTTCCAACTGGAATAGCTTTTTCTTTCCCCACTATTTCAGGATCAGCCGAAGATAGATGGTGTTCCTTATGGATAATCGCCTGGTCGGCATTCAAAAAGGTGGCGATTCTCGAAAAGGTAATTTCAGAATAACCGCGTCCGAACTGGGTGATCATACCACCCTTATCCTTAGTATAACCGGGTGCAATCACAATATTTTCGAATAAATCAATATCATCAAATGATTTTTTGATTCTTTCTTCCATAGTCAGCTGGGTCCTATCATAAAAACCGGTTAAATCGACAAATTGAGAATTAATCCCTAAATTCGATAGTATAATATGAGAATTGTAGGCAGAGTGAGCTTCTCCGAGAGAAGTTAAAATTTCTCTGGCCGCAGAATAAATATTGGCTTCTTTTATATAGCCGGAAGACAAGATTTCTTCCATACTATCTAGATACTTTTTAGTATGCTCTATTCTCTTTTTAATGAAACGGTCGGCTTCCTTAACATCTAGTCCCAGATCAGCAAATTTCTTATTAATATCGGTCAATCTATAATTTAATTCATCTAATTTAGCTTTATAGGTACCATCATCATTGATAAAACTTTGATAGATGCCTGGTTCTGAATTTTTTTTGTCTTCTAATAGCAAATCAGTCACGCCCGCATAGGCAGAAACTACAAATACTCTATTATAGCTGAAACGTTCAGAATCAGGTTGGCCGATAATATTATTTAAAACTGATTGAAACTCGCTCATGGATGAACCGCCGATTTTTTCTACTGTTAACACAATAAATACTCCCTTCTATATACTTAGTTTGTTCTATTATTATATTACTAGGACCCTCAACTTTCAAATATTAACAGTAATTATTTTTAATTTATAACTCGAAATTCATATCTTCACTTAAAAAGAAAATATTGTCTTCTTTAAAATCATTGGTAAAATTAGGATCTAAGACCTTATTTGTATGGTTAAAGTGAGT
>DATGCJ010000031.1:0-5296 GCA_035312025.1 Halanaerobiales bacterium
TATCTACAGGTTTGAATTCTTTTCTAGTACTTGTAAGGTTAGTAGTTTCTCCACATTCGCAATAAATACAGTTAAAAGAACAGATCTTATATGGAATTAGGTCAATACCAAGTGATAACCCCAACCTTCTGGAGGGAACAGGTCCATATAAATATTCCATTTTTCCACCTTCCTTTTATTTAATTTTTAAGGAACTGCATCTACACTGATGCTATTATATGATATCCGAGTATTTTAGTCAAGTTTATACTTTACAAACTATTTGCGTTCTTCAAACTCAAGTGAAGTTGAATTAATACAGTACCTATATCCGGTTGGCTCAGGGCCGTCTTCAAAACGGTGTCCCAAATGACTTCCACATTGATTGCAGATTACTTCGGTTCTTTTGTGAGACAGTTTATAGTCATCTCGGTAATCGACCGCAACCTCTCTAATCGGCCTGATAAAACTAGGCCAACCGGAACCCGAATCATATTTATCTTCAGAATCAAAGAGCTCGTTACCACAGGCTGCACATTTAAATATACCATCCTCATCAAAATGATAATATTCATTTTTATAGGGAGGATCTGTTTTACCTTTTCTTAATACCAAAAATTCTCGCTTGGTTAAAATCTCTTTCCATTCTTCCTCAGTTTTACTAACAGGGAACTTTTCTTTATTTTCACTCATTATTTTTTTCCTCCTTTATTCTCTCAACGGGCTGAATATCACTACCATCCGCATTATCATAAACATGGACACTTTGAGTTGGATAAGCAAATTCAATACCTTCTTCATTAAACTTATCTTTTAACTTTAAATTTATTTTTTCCTGAATATCCATGTATACCTTATAATCACTATCTTCCACATAATAGACAACCTGGTAAATTAAACTGTAATCTCCATAAGAAGCAAAATGTGCCCTATCAAAGGTAGTTTTTTCAACACTATTTATGATTTCTTCCACATAAGTTGGTATCTTCTCTAATTTTTCTAGAGCAGTGCCATAAATAACTCCAAATTTGAAATTGATCCTTCTTCTCTGCATCCTTTTGTAATTATTGATTCTTGAGTTAGTTAGATCATTATTTGAAAAAACCAACTGTTCTCCACTTAAGCTCCTTATCCTGGTGGTTTTAATACCAATATGTTCGACAGTACCCATGTAATCTCCTACGATAATAAAATCTCCGATATCAAAAGGTCTATCTAAAAATATAGTAAAATAACTGAAGATATCGGCTAAAATTGTCTGGGCTGCAAAAGCAATAGCAATACCACCTACACCCAGGCCGGTAATGAGGCCCCTAATTTCAATATTTAAGTTATCTAAGATAAATAGTAGGGCAATCAACCAGGTAGTTAGTTTAATGATAAAGACCGAAACTGTAAAGACTGTTTCCTGGGCTTGATTGCTTTGTTTTTTCTCCCAATATTTTTTCATGGTATAAATAATAATATCCTGAATCAATAAGGTAATATATACCACAATAATGAAAATAAATATAATATTTAAGGCCTTATCAATAGTCGAACTCAAAATTAGTCTATTTAAAGATCCAAATATAATAATTAAATATGCTAGTGGTATAACTCTTTTATCAAGAGCTTTATTAAAGAAGCCCCCAAAACTTTCAGAAACTTTTCTGATCATATTGTGGATCTTATCTAAAAATAAATATTTAAATAATCGGACAGCCATTCCGCCCACAATTATAATTAAAAGCGATATTAGATAATTATATATTGTATTATTTAAAAAAGTTTGTCCTAAAATTCCATTTTCCATAACAAGATCAACCCCATAATTATATTAATTATTCTAATTCAGCCGTACAGTTCGGACACCTTGTAGCTTTTATATTGATAGTTGAGTAACAATAAGGACACTGCTTTGTATCGGGAGCCTTAGCTATTTCTTCTTCTTTTTTCATTTCTTTCAATTTATTGTAATAAGTTATCACTAGATATAGGAAAAAGGCCATTAATAGAAAATCAATAACGGTATTTATAAATACCCCATACTTTATTATTGGTACTCCAGCTGCTTCTGCTTCAGCCATATTAGCAAATTCACGTTGACTTAAGTTGATATATAAGTTGGAAAAATTTATTTTGCCCACCAGTAAACTGATCGGCGGCATCAATATATCATTGACAAAAGAATTAATTATCTTATTAAAAGCAAGACCTATTATAATACCAACAGCCATCTCCACCACATTGCCTCGCAATACAAACTTCTTAAATCCTTTTAACATTATAATCCCCCTATAATTTAAAAAGTAATTATTTGATACCCTTCTTTTAGATATCTGGCCATACTAACATGGCCGGAAAGGGAATCACAAATAGGCAAGTTTTGTTTGCGGGCCGAGTCTAAGGATTCCATTTTTTTAGCACATACCCTACATACACAATCAATTAATCCTTTGTCTTTAACTCTTTTATATAAATTAGAAAATTGATTATCTGGATCATCCATCATTTTAATCTGTTTGGTCGCACTACCTTCAATAACTAGCTTTGTATCAAAGCCTTCTTGATAAAACTCCTCAGCGTTTAATAAGGCGTGGACAAAACAATTGCTTTCACCATTAAATGCAAAAACCAAATATTTTTCTTCAGACATCTTATTACCCCTTTCGTGTAGATTTTTATTAATAATAACACGTTTCATTAAGAAAATTCAATCTGTAATTATAAGATATATTTATAAATATTAGATATTTTGCGATATATAGAATATTACAAAGCATTAACAAGCTATTAACATTTAATTTACATTATAGGTATAATATCTGCTTTGACTAATTTAATATATTCACCTATAATATAAATAGGCTCCAAGGAATCCCTAAGAGGATTTATTCTAAGTAACAATCTTTATCGAGGTTCTAGATTTAAGCGAAATCTGGACTTTAAATTGGAGGTTAATGAGAGAAATTTATAGATGGTTAGTACTGAATAAGTACTAACATCAATAAATAAGCTCGACATTGACCGAGGAAGATTTAGAGAAAGGATTTCGAGAGTAAAAAAAGAACTTCGATGTATAAGAAGGTTGCGAAAGGAATAAAGAATTGAGAAAGGTTCGTTGGAGCCTTTTTTATTCTTTAAACTCTGCCACAAAAGGTAGGTTTCTATATTTTTCTTTGTAATCCAACCCATAACCTATAACAAATCTGCTATCCATCTCAAAGCCACTATATTTTATGGGAAGATCAACCAATCTTTGCTCCTGACAATCTAAAAATACGCAGAGGTTAATACTTTGGGGCTGTCTGGGCTCCAAATTTTTTAATATATAGCTATGGGTTAAACCTGTTCTTATGATATCTTCCACAACTATGATATCTCTATTTCTTATACTTAAATCAAGATCCTTGGTAATCTTCACCTTTTCTCTGGGTCCTTCGGTAGTCTGAAAACGACCTATAGATAAAAAATCTATATTATGATTTATATCTAATAATCTACTTAAATCAGATAAAAAATAGATAGAACCTTTTAATATACCGATTAATAAAGGTTCTTTGTCCTCAAAATCTTGATTTATATTTGCAGCTATTTCCTTTACCTTTTTTTGAATCTCATCTTCACTATAGACGATCTCGCCAATATTTTTACTATTCATCTTTACCATCCTCATCTTCTCTTATATTATTAACCCCAAACCTTTTAAGTAATTTATGGTAGTCCTTTTTATAGACAATATTAACATTAACATCGGGATATAATTCTTGTAGTAATTTAACTTTCTTATTTTTTTCAGTCACATATTTCTGCTTCATTGTGGTTAATTCAATATAGGTATCAAATTCTGGTAAATAAAAATCAGGTCTAAAACCTAATACTATATTACCTTCTGCATCCCATTCTAATGGAAATTCAGATGGTTCGTATTCCCACTCTATATTATACATATCAAGTATTTCTGCAAAATCTCTTTCACTTTCATGCACAAAATCAATATCTTTAGTATTCATCCTTTTCACTGTTATCTCTTCCTGGGGGCGAAACAAAGGTTGCGGCTCTTCTTTTTTCATCTCTAATAGATGGATTATTAAATTAGAGGCCTCTTTAATATCCAGTCCATCTGTATTTATACTCATATGGTACAAGGAAATATTTTCCCAGTCTTTATTAAACAACCGATGTACATATCTCCTATGTTTTCTATCACTTAGATCAAGTGTTCTAACCGCCTGTTCCTGCTGAATATTGTATTTTTCCATTATTCTCTTTACTCTTCGGCCATCAGAACAGATTACTTTAATATGGACCGCATGGGCATAATCTTTAAAAATAACCTGGGATCCAAGTCCTAAAATAACAAGGCTTTGTTCTTCAGCCTCCTTTTTTAATCTTTCAATAATATATTCTTTAAAAGTTTGCCCATTCTGAGCAGTCCTAAGATAATATTTCGAAGTTTCTCTCAACATATGTAGATCATGCTCATCTGCAATTTCAGATAACCAGTTATCTATCACATAGTTTCTTGTAATTAATTTAACTCCCAATTTATCAGCTAATTCAGCAGCAATTTCATCACCCAGACTGGCAGTTTGTCTTGATATGGTTATTACAAACAATTTCCTTCCCCCCCTTACCCTACTACATATATAATTTCTTGATATTTATTAATATTCCTCTATAAAATAAAAAAGACCCTGAGAGGGCCTTAATGAATTATATATTATTTAAATATTAATAACCCTACCTACCCCACCTTCAATCCATTTATTAGGATATCTTTTTTTAATCTGTCTTTTATTTTGGGTGCAGTGGGTAGCACAGACATAATCGACATCTTCCAGCAATTCGTATTTATCAAAACCATGGAGACCGCCGATTAAATATCTAATCTTTCCATACTGGAAAGCACTATTCAAAATATTTTCTACCTTAGAATGGGCACAGCCAGAAATCACTGTAACTCCCTCTTCTTTTTTGATAATAAGACTCTGTTCTATGTTATTTAATTCACCCGTACTGTAATAATTACCATGTAGTTTGATCGGTTTTTTTACAGAGATGGTACTGTTATCACTTAAAAATTTGAAGGAGGCGGGTATGTAAACTTTAATATTTCTATTCAATTTGAGTAATTCTTTTAATCCTCCGG
The DNA here is from genome assembly GCA_035312025.1 of Halanaerobiales bacterium. Taxonomy (GTDB): domain Bacteria; phylum Bacillota; class Halanaerobiia; order Halanaerobiales; family M55B127; genus M55B127. The sequence continues at coordinate 5,114 of DATGCJ010000031.1, forward strand.
TATGGTCATGATGAGAGTGAGAAATAAATACTTCATCGATATCATCAGGACTTATCTTTAGTTTCTTCATATTATCGAGTAAAATATTTGGCTTGGTACCCGTATCAAACAATACGTTGGGTTCTTCCTTGCTTTCTATAAAGCAGGAAAATCCCCAATCTGAGGTTAATCCTTTTTCAAAAA
>DATGCJ010000032.1:0-7401 GCA_035312025.1 Halanaerobiales bacterium
CAAGCCAGATATGACAAATTAGAAAGCAAATATGAAGAAATTCAGGATGAACTCTATCAAAAGAAATCCCGTCGGGAATTTATTGAAGACCTCAAAAAGGAATACTCCGGTTTCTATAAAGGTGTTAAAAATATCCTTAAAGAAAAAGACCGTTTTCCCCAGATGTATGGGGCGGTGGCTGAACTAATAAATGTAAGTAAAAAGTATGAAACCGCGATTGAGACTACCCTCGGTAGTAAACTGCAGAATGTAGTAGTAGAAAATGACAAGACAGCCCAACAATGTATAGAATATCTAAAAGAAAACAAGAGCGGCCGAGCCACATTTTTACCTATTCAATCCTTAAAAACTTACGGCCGGATTAATACCACTCAGTTTGAGCAAAAAACTGGATATTTAGGTTTAGCCCTTGATTTTGTTAGTTTTAAAGACAAGTTTCAAAAAGTTATGGAGTATCTTTTAGCCAGTACCATAATTTCTAAAGACCTCGATTCTGCCATTGAAATCTCAAATATAATTAATAAAAAATATAAATTGGTCACTTTAGAGGGAGATGTAATTTACCCCGGTGGTTCTGTATCAGGCGGCAGTCGACAGTCTAAGAAAAACAACCTATTAGGTCGTGAAAGGGAAGTTAATGAATTAGAGGATGAAATCGCGGAATTAGATGAACAGATTGATGAGATAGTAAAAGAAGGTTTAGATATAAAAGATAAGATAGAAAAATTAGAAGATAATAGAGATGAATTGAAGGATAAGTACCAAAAGTTAAAGTTAAAATTAGAAAATCTAAAAGAGAATGAAGAGGAATTAAAAGATCAGTTAGCCGAGGTAAAAGATGAAGTTAACACGATTCAAGATAAAATTGAAGAGGGTGTAAATGAACTTACCTCACTCAAAGATAAGAAGTCCAATTTAAGCGGTGTTTTTGATAAAAACAGCCAAAATTATGATGAAGAGAAGGATATTATAAATCAAAAACAGGAAAAGATCGATAAGCTAAATGATGATATTGAAAACTTAAGAGAAAAACTAACAGATGTTAGGGTAAAATTTGCAACCCAGCAGGAAAAACTAAAAAGTTTAAGCAAAGATATCAATAATTTAGAGGATTCTATTGAGCAGAATAAAAATAATCAGGAAAATAAAGAAACAAGAATAGAAGAAATTAAAAAAGAGGTTAATGATCTAGCTGAACGCAAAGTTAAACTCTTAGATCAAAAAGAAGAGTTCGAAAATGAGGTAGAAGAAGCGGCTCAGAAATTAGAAGAGATGGAACAGAATTTAAAACAGATGAGGGCGGAACATGAAAAATTAGAAAACGAAGTAGAAGAGCTCAATGATGAGTTAAATGAAAAGAAAGATAAACTGCATGAGATTAATATTGACTATACCAGGAAAAAGGATAAGTCAGAAAGTATTGAAGAAAGGTTAATTAACGAATATAACTTTGATATTAATCATGATCAATATGAAGAAAGAGAAAAAGTCGAGAACAGGCAACAGGTAGAACAGAGAGTAAAGGAGTTAAGAGAGCAAATTTCTAAATTGGGAAGTGTCAACATCGGAGCAATTGAAGAATATGAAGAATTAAAAGAAAGATTGGACTATCTACACGAACAACAGTCCGATTTAGAAGAAGCCAAAGAGTCTATTATAAATATAATCGAACGTATTGATGAAACGATGATGGATAAATTTAAAACTACTTTTTACCAGATTAAGGAAGAATTTGAAGAGGTTTTTGTGGAGTTATTTAACGGGGGAAGGGCCGAACTTAATTTAGTAGATGAAGAAGCCTTACTTGATACCGGGGTAGAAATAATCGCCCAACCACCCGGTAAGAAATTAAAAAAATTAACTCTGTTATCAGGGGGAGAAAGGGCCCTGACTGCGATCGCTTTAGTATTTGCATTACTACGCGTAAATCCCAGCCCCTTTTATATCCTAGATGAAATTGATGCCCCCTTAGATGATGTCAATGTAGTGCGTTTTTCTGATTTCTTAAAAGAGTATACTGATTTTGCCCAATTTATTGTAGTAACTCACCGCAAACACATGATGACAGCGGTTGATAATATTTATGGTTTAACGATGACCGATAAAGGAGTAACTGAATTAGTATCCTTAAACTTAAAAGAACAAATTCAATAAGGAATAGGGAGGAGTATAATTAACGATGTCTATATTTAAAAATGCAGAAAATAATGAAGAGGAAGATAAAGGACTCTTTAAAAAATTAAAGGATGGTTTAAATAAAACGAAAAAAGGTATCTTCGGCAAATTAAATGACCTCTTTACAGGGGGAAAAGAACTTGATGATGAATTCTTTACCGAATTGGAAGAGGTTTTAATTCAGGCGGATATCGGTGTCCACACCACAATGAAAATGATCGATGACCTAAAAACAAAGGTTGAAAAAGAAGATATAGAAGATACAACCGAGTTTTACGGGGTTTTCAAAGAAGAGTTAAGTGAGTTTTTACAGGATGAAGAAGGTGGTATAAAATTAGAAGACGGTTTGAATATAATAATGGTAGTCGGGGTTAACGGTTCTGGAAAAACCACTACGATTGCCAAGATTGCCAGCAAGTTTAAAAAACAGGGTAAAGATGTCATGATTGCAGCCTGTGATACCTTTAGAGCAGCTGCAATAGACCAATTAGAAGTTTGGACAAATAGGCTAGGTGTTAGGCTTATTGCACAAAAAGAAGGCTCAGATGCTGCTGCAGTGGCTTATGACGCCGTTCAATCAGCTAGATCTAAAGAAGCCGATGTACTAATTGTGGATACAGCCGGCCGCCTCCATACTCAAAAGAACCTGATGGAAGAGTTAAAAAAGGTTAAGAGAGTTATCTATAAAGAAGCAGAGGAAGCCCATAAACAGATCCTTTTGGTATTAGATGCAACCAATGGACAGAATGCCATCTCTCAGGCCAAATTATTCCATGAAGCTGTCAATATAGATGGTATTGCCCTTACCAAGCTGGATGGGACAGCTAAAGGTGGGGTAGTAATTGCTGTTAAAGACGAACTGGGGATCCCGATTAAATTAATAGGTGTGGGAGAAAAGGAAGATGACCTACAGGTCTTTAAACCCGATAAGTTCGTTGACGCGCTATTTTCTTGAAAACTAACCCTTGACAACCTGCTTTTTATAAGTTATAATATGCTCTGTGAATTGGTGTAAAGTAATAATACTTAACAAGCTTGGTGATTAAAATGCTGGATAAAACGATAGAAATTAGCATGTTATTTGACTACTACGGAAAGTTATTGACCGATAAGCAGCAGAAAATTATTGATCTCTATTATTACCAGGATTTATCACTCGGCGAAATTGCAGAAAATCTAGATATCAGCAGACAGGGTGTTTATGACCATTTAAATCGAGCAGAAAACACACTCAAGTCTTATGAAGATAAGTTGCAGTTAGTAAAAAGAAACAAGAAGAATATCGGGATAATAAATGAACTAATCAGGCATATAAAAGATAATGACGAGATTGAAAATAAAACGAAGAACTATTTATTGGACAAGTTAAAAGAAATGAACAAAAATATTTAAGCTGGAGGTACAGTTTTAAATGATATTTTCAGGTTTAGCTGAAAAACTGCAGGATACATTAAAAAAGTTAAGCGGTAAAGGAAAATTAACTGAAAAGGATGTTGACTCTGCCCTAAGAGAGGTTAAGTTAGCTCTTCTCGAAGCAGATGTTAACTACAAAGTTGTTAAAAACTTAATAAACAATATAAAAGAGAGAGCTATCGGCCAGGAAGTAATGGATAGTTTAACACCCGGCCAGCAGGTAGTAAAAATCGTTAATGAAGAACTTACCAAATTAATGGGTGGTGAACAGAGTGAAATTGAAATTTCATCTGAACCCCCTACTTTAATTATGCTGGTAGGTTTACAGGGTTCTGGTAAAACAACCACGGCTGGTAAACTGGCCAAGATGTTTAAAAAAGAAGGGAAAAATCCCCTCCTCGTGGCGGGAGATATCTACCGTCCCGCAGCGATTAGACAGCTGCAGGTTTTAGGGGATAGACTGGAGATTCCCGTCTTTTCAATGGGTGATAAACAAGATCCGGTTAATATCATTAAGGCAGGTTTAAGTAAGGCCGAATCTGCCGGTAATGATATAGTTATCCTGGATACGGCCGGCCGATTACACATTGATGAAGAGATGATGGATGAACTACAGGATATTAAAACTCATACTGACCCCGACGAAATTCTTTTAGTTGTGGATTCCATGACTGGTCAGGATGCTGTTAATGTATCCGAGAACTTTGATGAAAAACTCGGTATCGATGGCGTTGTATTAACCAAGTTAGATGGTGATGCCCGGGGTGGGGCCGCTTTATCTGTTAAAGCAGTAACCGGTAAACCGATTAAATTTATCGGGACCGGTGAAAAGTTAGAGGACTTTGAACCCTTCCATCCTGATAGGATGTCTAATAGGATATTGGGAATGGGTGATGTGCTAAGCCTTATCGAAAAGGCAGAAGAAGCCATCGACCAGGAAAAAGCCAAGAAATTAGAAGAAAGATTAAAAAATAATCAGTTTACCTTTGAAGACTTCTTAGATCAGCTAGAACAGCTGAGAGATATGGGACCACTTGATCAGATTATGGGCATGATTCCCGGAATGAGTGGGGCCAAACAACTCAAAAATTTACAGGTAGATGAAAAACAATTAGACCATATTGAAGCAATAATTAATTCGATGACTCAAGAAGAGAAGGTTGAGCCTGACATAATTAACGGCAGCCGCCGCAAAAGAATTGCCCAGGGAAGCGGTACCAGTATTCAGGAAGTAAACAGGCTATTAAAACAGTATAGAGAAACTAAAAAGATGATCAAGAAGTTTAACAGCGGTAAAGGCAAAGGTTTAATGGGTAAAATGGGTAATATGAACCTACCCTTTTAACCTTTATATTATAAAAGTAGACACTGTAAATATTTCAAGGAGGTGAATGTCAATGGCAGTAAAGATTAGACTAAAGAGAATGGGTAAAAAAAGGAGTGCATCATATAGATTAGTGGTTTCTGATTCCCGTAATGCTCCGATTGGAAAGTTTCTGGAGGAATTAGGATATTATGATCCTACCACCGAACCCGAAACTTATAAAATTGATGAGGAAAAAGCTCTTAAATGGTTAAACAATGGTGCTAAGCCATCCAATACTGTTAAGAGTTTATTAAAGAAATCAGGTATTTATGAGAAGTTTTTAAATCAGGAAAAGTAAAAGGAGGTTGCTCCTGTGGAAGAATTAGTTGAAGTTATTGCAAGAAATATTGTAGATCAACCCGAAAAAGTAACAACCAATAAGATTGAAGACGGCAATACAACTGTAGTAGAACTCTCTGTAGCTGATGACGATATGGGTAAAGTGATCGGTAAACAGGGTAGAATTGCCCGAGCAATCCGTAAGGTTGTCAAGGCTTCTGCTACAAAAGAAGGTAAAAAAGTTGAGGTCAAAATAAAATAGTAATGGTGGTATAAAAATGGAAAAGTTAATATCACTGGGTAAAATAACAAAAAATCAGGGTAACAAAGGGGAAGTAAGAGTAGCCCCTTATACTGATGATTTAAGGAGATTCGAGTTCCTGTCAGAAGTAATACTGGTAAGCCCTGATCAAACTGAAAAGATAACCAAGACTGTTCAAGATATCTGGCTTCATAAAAATTTTGTTATTCTTAAGCTAAAAGGCATAGATGATATTGGTGAAGCTTTAGAGTATAGAAATTATGAGGTAAAGATCGCAGAAGAGGAACTTTTACCTCTGGCGGAAGATGAGTTTTATGTGGACGATTTGATCGATTCCACAGTGATCTTACCGGATGAAAGAATTCTTGGTAAGGTTTTAGATGTAATTGATACCGGTGGTACAGATATCCTAATTATAAAAGGTGATACAAAAGAATACATGATTCCAATGAGTAAAGAATATATAAAAAAGATAGATATTAAAGCGAATAAGATATTTATCGATCCAGTTAACGGGATCCTAAACTTATAGGCTTTGGGGTGTAATAAATGAGATTTGATATTTTAACATTGTTTCCTGAAATGTTTAATGGCCCCTTTTCAGATAGTATGATCAAGAAAGCCCGTGAAAACGGTATTATAGATATAAACTTAATTGATATTCGAGATTATACTACTGATAAGCACAATACTGCCGATGATTATCCTTACGGTGGTGGGGCCGGTATGGTTCTGAAAGTAGAACCGATCTATTATGCACTAGCCGATATCACAGAAGATTTCAGTCAATCAACCACTAATATACTATTAACCCCACGCGGCCAAAAGTTAGATCAGTCCATGGTAAAAGATTTAAGTGGAAAAGACCGCTTGGTCTTAATCTGTGGACACTATGAAGGTATTGATGAACGTATCCGTAATAACTTTGTGGACCAGGAAGTTTCCATAGGTGATTATGTGCTGACCGGGGGAGAAATTCCGGCCATGGTTTTAGTAGATGCTGTTGCCAGGCTGCTGCCCGGAGTATTAGGTCATGATGAATCTAAAAAGAATGATTCTTTTTATAATGGAATCCTGGACTATCCTCATTATACGAGGCCGCAAGAGTTTAAAGGAATGGAAGTGCCCGAAATACTGTTAAGCGGTAACCATCAATTAGTTGATAGGTGGAGAAAAAAAGAAGCCTTAAAAAGAACCTATTTAATGAGACCTGACTTAATTGAAAATACTGAGTTAACACAAGACCAACAGGAACTGCTGCGTGAAATCAAACAAGATATTGAGGGAGATTCAAATAATGAATAAAAATGTTTTTATTGCACTACTACATCATCCTGTCTATAATAAAGACGGGGAAGTAATAACCACAACAGTTACGAACTATGATTTACATGATATTTCCAGAGCAGCCAGGACCTATGGTATAAATAAATATTATGTAGTTAATCAGTTAAAGTCCCAGCAGTCTTTAGTAAAAAGGATGAGGGATTACTGGACTAGCGGTTTTGGGGCTGATTACAATGGTACAAGACACGAAGCCTTTAAGGTAATGGAAATAGCCGATACCTTAGCCGATACTATTGAAGACATAAAAAATCACACAGGTGAAAAACCAACCCTCATTACAACCAGTGCCCAAAAGAGTAAAGAGACTATATCTTTTACAGATTTAAAAGAGAAGATGCATAGTACAGACCAGCCGTATCTGATAATATTTGGGACCGGTTGGGGATTAACAAAAGAAATTATTGAAAAATCTGATTACCTTTTAGAACCGGTTACAGGTAATACAGATTATAATCATCTTTCGGTCAGAAGCGCTGCTTCTATAATTATGGATAGGCTTCTGTCCTAAAAAGTATATTCCAATATATGTTACTGAAAGGAGGTAGACAAATGAATATTA
>DATGCJ010000033.1:0-28223 GCA_035312025.1 Halanaerobiales bacterium
AGCTGAAAAAAGGTTAGAAGAATATGGTGAAAATAAGCTTGTCCGCTTAAAGAAAACACCTGAAATCATAAAATTCCTATTACAGTTTAGAGATGTACTAATGATCATCCTCTTAGTGGCAGCTGGTATGTCCTTTATTATCCAAAATTACCGGGACGGTTTGGTTATGTTAGTTATAGCCTTAATAAATGCTGTCATAGGATATTTCCAGGAGCACAAGGCGGAAGCCATAATGGAATCATTAGAGCAGCTTATCCAATCCCCCTCGAAGGTAATACGGGAGGGACAAACTAAAGAAATTAGTCAAAATAAGTTAGTTGTAGGAGATATAGTTGTTCTGGAAGAAGGGGATAAAGTACCGGCTGATTTGAGAATTATCGAATCATTTAACTTAAAAACAAATGATGTTTCACTTACAGGTGAATCACTACCCCAGGGAAAGAATAGTAATAAAATGGAGGAAGAATTATCCTTAGCTGATAGAGAGAACATGGCCTATCTGGGTACAAATGTTGCTTCCGGTAGTGCCAAAGGTGTTGTGGTAGCAACCGGTATGGATACCGAGATGGGTAAAATTGCCAACATGACCCAGGAAGAAGAAAAATCTAAATCTCCCTTACAGATGGAACTGCAGTCTGTGGCTAATAGAATAGCCGTTTTTGCAGTAATAATCGGTACCCTGCTTTTTGGAGCAAGTATTTACCAGGGTTTAGGTTTTGAATTTGCAATCATCTATGGATTGGGGATTGCCGTAGCGGTCGTTCCCCAGGCCTTACCGATGCAGATTACCGTGGCCCTAGCCCAGGGTGTCGATAGATTGGCTAAAAAGAACGCGGTAGTTAAAAAACTTTCCTCGGTTGAAACATTAGGTTCTACCAATGTGATTTCAACCGATAAAACGGGTACCTTAACAAAAAATGAAATGACAGTGCAAAAGGTATATTACGATGGTCAAGAATATGATGTTACGGGAATCGGATATGAACCGCGTGGAAAGATCTTAGACCAGGATGGTAATGAAGTAAGTCAGGAGATCATTGACCATTTAGAAATCATGTTCGATGCCGCGACTATGGCATCCAATGCAGAGATCCATCCACCAGATGATGAACATTCAAGCTGGTATCCGATCGGAGACCCGACCGAAGCAGCTTTAATTACCTTATCGACCAAAGTCGGGACCAGGGCAGAAAATGAAGATGAAGAAAACCCGGAATTACATGAATTTAGCTTTGATTCAGAACGGAAGAGAATGAGCTCGGTCCGTCAGTTTGAAGATGGAGAATACCTGGCCATGAAAGGTGCTTTAGATAGTGTCCTCTCAGTCAGTAAATATATCTATAAAGATGGTAAAAAGGTTCCGATTACAGAGGAAGATAAAGAAAAATATAGAAAGTTAAATCAAAAGTATTCCGAAAATGCGATGCGTGTTTTAGCTTTTGCCTTCCGCAAACTGGGACCAGAGCATAAAGACTATGTTTTAGAGGAAGTTGAAAAAGATGTAATTTTCCTTGGCATTGTGGCCATGATTGATCCACCTAAAGAAGGGGTAAGAGAATCAATAGAACAGGCCCATGCAGCTAAGATTAACACCTATATTATGACCGGAGACCATTCAACTACAGCAAAAGCCATTGGTAAAGAAATAAATCTGGTCAAAGATGAAGAAAATATTGAAGTAGTAACCGGAAAAGAATTTGATAATTTATCAGATGAAGATCTAAAGACAATGATGGATGAAAATGAAAGCCTTATCTTTTCCAGGGTTTCGCCGGAACACAAGTTAAGAATCGTTAAGAACCTTAAAGATCAGCAAAAGATAGTTGCTGTTACCGGTGATGGTGTAAATGATGCACCCGCCTTAAAGAGTGCTCATATTGGAGTAGCAATGGGTGGAATGGGGACTGATGTCTCCAAACAGGCGGCTGAATTGATTCTATTAGACGATAGTTTTCCCACCTTGGTGTATGCGATTAAAGAAGGCAGAAACATCTATAATAACTTAAAGAAAACTGTTATCGCCTCCTTAACCAGTAATGGCGGAGAGCTAGCAGTTGTACTATTAGGATTACTGGGTGTCTCATTATTTAATTTACCGGTACCCATTTTGGCGATTCAAATTCTAGCTATTGACCTTTTAGCTGAGATTTTACCGTTGACCGCCTTTACTTTTGATCCACCTTCTAAAGATATAATGAAGTCACCACCAAGAGATAAGGATGAGCATATTGTAAATAAGAGGTCATTTTCTGAAATTGCCTTCTTCGGTCTTTTGATGGGTTTCTTAGCTTTCTTAAACTACTACCTATTTAGCAGTAGAATGGGTATCATGGATATGACAGAAGCACATCCCCTATATGCCAGGGCAACTACGATCACCTATTTGACAATTGCTTTTACACAGCTAACAAACATCATGTCGAGAAGGTATGAAAAGGTTACTTTCTTTAATAAGAACATTTTATCCAATAAAAAGATGGTTTATTCAATGATCCTGTCAATCTTGATGATAGTAACAGCAATCTATACACCCTTTATCAATCAATATCTAGGTTTTGCAGGTATAACATTCGTAGATTGGCTTTATGTATTAGGTTCCGCTGGTATTTTCTTAGGAGCACATGAACTATTGAAAGTATATAAAAGAAGTAGTGAGAACTATTAAAAAGGAGGCTAAAAATAATGAATGTAAAGAAAAAAGGAGAAGTTTACAAATGTGGAGTCTGTGGTAATGTGGTAGAAGTTAAAGAAGTTGGTGGAGGCGAATTAGTCTGCTGTGGTCAACCTATGAACTTACAGAAGTAATTAGGAGAACGCCCCTGTTTAGCAGGGGCCATATTCTCTCACAACTGGGGTGATTACATGGAAAAATTTAAAGTGAATCAGACTCAGGTTGTTTTAAAACAGGGAGATATTACAGAAGAAGCTTGTGATGGAATTGTCAATGCTGCCAACTCCTCACTGATGGGAGGCGGTGGTGTAGATGGAGCAATTCATAGAGCCGGCGGACCAGAAATCCTAGAAGAATGTAAAGAAATTAGGGAAAGACAGGGCAAATTACCCACCGGTAAAGCTGTCGTTACTACAGCTGGTAAAATAAAGGCAGAAGGTGTTATTCACACCGTGGGACCAATTTGGAATGGTGGAGATTCTAAGGAAGAAGAATTATTAGCAAACGCCTATAGAAATAGCCTAATTGTGGCAGAAGAAAACTCATATCAAACGGTGTGTTTTCCTTCCATAAGTACCGGTGCCTATGGTTTTCCGTTGGCCAGGGCAGCTGAAATTGCCTTAAATACAATTAAGGACTATATCCAAAACAATGACCATTTCAAGCAAGTCCGCATGATATTGTTTAGTGAAGAAGATTATAATATTTATTTAAAAATAGCCAAAGATATTTTTAAATAAATTAGACTATAAATGTGAATAAAGAAGGAGTGTTGACAATGAGTGTAAAACAAGATACCTTAGAAATGAACAATTGGGCCGTAGTCGGTGCAACTGATAAGGTAGAAAAATACGGCTATAAGATTGTAAAAACTCTGGATGAACATGGGTATAAAGTATTTCCGATCAACCCATCTTTAGATGAAATTGATGGTATTAAAGTATATGATAAATTAGCTGACATTGAAGAGCCAGTTGATGTAGTTGATATGGTAGTTAACCCACAGATAGGTAAACACGTGATGAAGGAAATTAAAAAACTGGGTATAAAAAATGTCTGGTTACAACCAGGTACTCGCAGTGATGAAATTAGAGAATTTGCAGCTGAAAATGATATTAATGTAGTCGAAAGCTGTATTTATGCAACTTTAAAAAGTAGATAATTAATAAAAAAGAAAATAGGAGGGAACTTACCTTGTCTAAGTATATTCTTGCAATTGATCAGGGCACAACTTCTACCAGGGCCCTATTATATGATAAAAATGGTAATATAGTAGAAAAGGCTCAAAAAGAATTTACTCAGTATTATCCCAAACCAGGCTGGGTTGAACATGACCCGGAAGAAATTTGGAATTCAACTATCGGTGTTATCAATAATGTAATTAAAAAAAGTGAGATCAAGCCATATGATATAGATTCAATCGGGATTACAAATCAAAGAGAAACCACCGTTGTTTGGGATAAAAATACAGGAGAACCTCTTTATAATGCGATAGTCTGGCAGTGTAGAAGGACGTCAGACATCTGTAAAAATTTAAAAGAAGAAGGTTATGAAGAACTTTTTAGAGATAAAACCGGCCTTCTCTTAGATCCTTACTTTTCCGGTACAAAAATCAAGTGGATACTTGATAATGTAGAAGGCGCTAGAAAGAAAGCAGAGGAGAATAAGATATTATTTGGTACAATCGACACTTATTTAATCTGGAAATTAACGGATGGTAAAGTTCATGTAACTGATTATACCAATGCTTCCAGAACCTTATTATATAATATTCACGATCTTAAATGGGATCAGGAACTATTAGACATTTTGGATGTTCCCTCCTATATTTTACCAGATGTCAAATCATCGAGTGAAATATATGGTTACACAGATAAAAACGTATTTTTTGGACAGCATATTCCGATCGCCGGTATTGCAGGGGATCAACAGGCAGCCACCTTTGCTCAGGGCTGCTATGAAGAAGGAATGACAAAAATAACATTTGGAACAGGTGCTTTTCTTTTAATGAACACTGGTAATGAACCTGTCTATTCTGAAAATGGTTTATTAACAACTATCGCCTGGGGGTGTGACGGGGAAATAACTTATGCTCTAGAAGGTAGTATATTTAATGCTGGTTCTGCCATCCAGTGGTTAAGAGATGAATTATTTCTCTTAAATGAAGCACCTGATTCCGAATATTTTGCCGGTAAGGTAGAAAGTTCTGATGGTGTATATTTCGTACCGGCCTTTACCGGTTTAGGCGCACCTTATTGGAACCCGGAAGTGCGGGGAACTATTGTTGGTTTAACCAGAGGCAGCAGTAAGAACCATATTATTCGTGCTACCCTGGAAGCTTTAGTCTATCAAAGCAAGGACTTAATTCAGGCTATGCTGGAAGATTCCGGTTTGAAGTTAAAAGAAGTAAAGGTTGATGGGGGTGCCTCGGCCAACAATTTATTGATGCAGTTTTTAGCTGATATGACTAATACAAAAGTTGAGAGACCTGTTAATACAGAAACTACAGTTACTGGGGCAGCTTATTTAGCCGGCTTAGCAACTAATTTCTGGAACGATCTTGATGACCTTATGAAAAAAAGGAAAGTAGAAAAGGTATTTACTCCCAAAATGGAAGAAACCGAAAGGTCCGAACGTTATGAGGGTTGGTTAAAAGCTATCGATACTGCCCTCTACTGGTCAGAAGAATAATTCTGGATTAAAAGAAGGAAATATTTATTCAGTATAGAATATAATATTTAGAAAATTGTAGTAAATAAAATAAAATTTTAAAAAGTAATCTATTTATTTAAAGAAAATTTAGTGTGTAGAAAGTTAAAAAATTAGATATTTGGGGTTAGAGAAAAGAGAACCTATTTAATGTATTTCCATAGGATATCTATGGGTAGATTTAACATTAAATGGGTTTTTTTATTTTTGAATAAAGGGGTAGAGTAGTTTATGTTAAAAAATCTATTTTCAAACCATGCACAGGAATTACAAAATGATATTAATAAGTATCTAGAAGTAGTGACTAACTCTAATATGGTCTTTAAACGAAGTTGTAAAAATTATTTAAAGGACAATATCGAATCATTTGAAGACTCTTTGGATGAAATAAATAAGCTTGAAAATTCAGCAGATGATTTTCAAAAAGATATAAAGTATAAATTATATAAATACATGTTGATTCCGGAAGCAAGAGGGGATGTATTAGCCTTATTAGAAAACATCGACAATATTGTTGACCATATTAAAAAACTTTTAGTACAGTTTTCAATTGAAAGGCCCACTATACCTGATAGTTTAAACGAAGATGTTTCTGAATTGGTCGATATGGTAAGTGATTCTGTGGATGTATTGATAAAATGCATAAGAGCATATTTTAAAAATATTTCAATGGTCAATGAATATGCCAATAAAGTACATTTCTATGAGCATGAAGCTGACAAGATAGAAGAGAGCGTAAAAAGAAAAGTTTTTGAGGATAGTAATTTAGAGTACTTCAGCCAAAAAACACATTTGCGATATTTTGTAGAACAGATCACTGAGATTTCCGATCGGGCCGAGACAATAAGTGAAAGGGCTTCGGTTGCGGCGATTAAAAGGAGAATCTAATTAATGTGAGTTGATATTATATTAAAAAACATTTTTTTCAATTTATTTTTTAGATTTAAAAAGTTAAATAATATTATTAATAAAAAGTAAGGGGACTATATTATATGGATAAGATTAAGGACACAAAGTTATTTATATTTGATATGGATGGTACCATATACCTAGGAGATAATCTAATAGAGGGCGTGCTTGACTTTATAGCTAAATTAAAAAAAGAGAACAAACAATATATCTTTTTAACAAATAATTCATCTAAAAATTCGAAAGATTATAAAGAGAAATTAAATAAACTGGGTATTCAAGCTACCACAGACGATATTGTAAACGCGGGAGAGGTAACAGCCGATTACCTTAAAGGCATAAAAGCCAATGGGGAAGACAATGTATATGTAGTGGGTACTCCTTCTTTGGAAAAAGTTTTTGAGGATTACGGCTTCAATTTGATAAAAGATAGAGATAAAAATGTGGACTTTTTGGTAATAGGCTTTGATACAACCTTAACCTACAAAAAGTTATGGGATGCTCATTATCTTATTAACCAGGGTGTTAAATATTATGCCACTAATCCGGATAAAGTCTGTCCTTTAGAAGACGGTAGGTCTATGCCGGACTGTGGTTCTATAATTAATCTCTTAAAGACTTCGACCGGTCAAGAACCGGTAGTGGTCGGAAAGCCGTCTAAATTGATGGTAAATTATATTTCCAACAAATATAGTATAGATAAAGATAAAATAAGTATGGTGGGGGACCGCCTCTATACAGACATCAAGATGGCCAACCAGAGCGGTATAAACAGTATATTAGTTTTATCCGGTGAAACAAAACAGGAAGATCTCAAATGTGCTCAGATACAACCTGATTTTGTCCTGGACTCTGTCGTTGAAATTGGAAATATGTTCTAGGGAGGGATGTAGATTGGAAACAAAGATTATTGCCCATAGGGGCTCTTCGAATAAAGCACCCGAAAATACTGAGGTATCATTCCGCCAGGCGGTCAATGATAAAGCGGATGGGGTAGAATTTGATGTACATCTAACCGCTGATAAAGAAGTAGTAGTTATCCACGATGAAAAAATAGATAGGACTTCCAATCAAAGTGGTTATGTTAAAGATTATACTTTAAAAGAACTAAAAAGATTTGATTTTGGTAGTTACTTCGCAAAAAGATTTAAAGACCAATCAATACTTAGCCTGGAAGAAACACTAGATATAGTTCAAAATATGGAGCTAATTAATATAGAAATCAAAAAAGGCTATGGTATAAACCAGGGTATTGAGAAAAAAATAGTTGAGATAATAAAAGGAAAAGGTTTATTAGATAAAGTTTTAATCTCCTCCTTTAACCATGACTCTTTAAAAATCATTAAAGATATAGACAGCAAGATAAAAACGGCCGCCTTACTATTTGCACGATTACATAAACCCTGGCAGTATGCCAAGAATTTGGGCTGTGACTACTTGCACCTATATTATAAATTACTGGATAAAGAAATTATAGATAGTTGTCATAAGAAAAATGTGAAGGTCAATACCTTTACCGTTAATGATATGGCTGATATGCAAAAGCTAATTTATATTAATGTGGATGGAATTATCACAGATTATCCGATGGAAGCGTTAAAATTATTAGAAGAAGTAAACTCTTAGATGGGAGATGGTACTATGCAAATAATTGTAATTGGAGCAGGCGTAATCGGCTCTGCTATTGCCAGAGAATTAGCAAGATATGATGTTGAAATACTATTAATTGAAAAAGAACCAGATGTTGCCGATGGAACCAGTAAAGCAAATTCTGGTATTATTCACGCCGGATATAATGCAGACTTTGATACCTTAAAAGGAGTAATGAATGTTAAGTCCAACCCTTCTTTCGATAAATTATGTGAAGACCTTAAGGTTCCTTTTGATAGAAACGGGTCTTTAGTGGTTGGTTTTGATGACGATGATTTAAAGAAATTAAAAGAGAAAAAGGCCAACGGAATAAAAAATGGGATTGAAGGCTTAAAAATTATCGAACGGGAAGAAATCCTTGAAAAAGAACCGAACATAAATAAAGAGGCTAAATATGCCCTATATGCCCCGACCGCCGGCATAATCTCACCTTATGAACTAACGATTGGTTATGCCGATAATGCTGTCCGAAATGGGGCTGAAGTATTATTAGATACACAAGTTACAGACTTAATTATTGAAGATGATGAAGTTAAGGGTGTACTTACCAACAGGGGTGAATTTAGGGCCGATCTAGTGATCAATGCGGCCGGACTATACTCGGATAGGATAGCTAAAATGGCCGGTGATCAGTTTGAGATACACCCCAGAAAAGGAGAATACCACCTTTTTGATAAGGTACACGGAGATATAGTAAACCATACCCTATTTCCAATGCCGACAGAAACCTCGAAAGGTATCTTAGTTTTACCCACTGTCCATGGTAACTTGTTAATTGGACCAAATGCCAATGTGATAGATGATAAAGATGATTTTTCAACTACTTCCGATGGTTTAGAAGAGGTCTTTAAGGGGGCTAAAAAGTTGGTTCCTTCCTTACCAGAAAGTGGGGTAATAACATCTTTTTCCGGTTTGAGAGCGGCTTTACCGAGTGAAGACTTTCATATCGGTTTTTCCGAAAACAAAAAAGCTTTAATTAACTTAATTGGAATTCAATCACCGGGCTTAAGTTCAGCCCCGGCGATCGCTGATAAAGTAGTTGAGATGGCCGAACAGTTTAGTAAAAATAATAATATTGAATTTAATAAAAAGGACGATTTTAAAGAAGCCAATCCACGTTACCCTCATTATCATCATTATGAAGAAAACGACAAGGTAGAAGAGTGGCAGGAGATCGTTAAACAAGATGAAAAATATGGAGAGATTATCTGCCGCTGTGAACATGTAAGCCGGGGAGAGATTATTGATGCTATAAATAGACCGGTTCCGGCTAGAACAGTAGATGCAATAAAAAGAAGGACCAGAGCCAGTTCGGGCCGCTGTCAGGCTGGCTTTTGCGGACCACGGATTCTAGATATTTTATCAAATCATTTAAAGATAGATCCCCTGGAAGTAACCAAAAAAGGTAAAGGTTCTAAAATACTAAAGGCAAAATCTAAAGAAATAATACTAAAAAACTTAGAAGAAGATAGTAAAGTAGGTGATCAGTAAATGCAAGAATATAA
This sequence comes from Halanaerobiales bacterium, assembly GCA_035312025.1. Lineage (GTDB taxonomy): Bacteria > Bacillota > Halanaerobiia > Halanaerobiales > M55B127 > M55B127. Next base: position 9,445 of record DATGCJ010000033.1, read on the forward strand.
TATGGTGGTTATTGGGGCAGGTCCGGCTGGAATGGCTGCTGCCCTGGAAGCAGAAAAAAACGGTCTAACAGATATAGTAATTTTAGAACGTGATGAATATATAGGTGGTATCTTACCCCAGTGTATTCACAATGGTTTTGGCTTAGAATACTTTGGGGAAGAGTTAACCGGTCCTGAATATGCCTATGAATTTATAGATGAACTTGCAGATTCTAATATAGAAGTATTAACTGAAACTATGGTTTTAGATGTGGATGAAAACAAAGAGGTAACTGCCTTAAATAAGGAAAAAGGTGTATTAAAACTAAAAGGCAAGACCATTGTCTTAGCGATGGGCTGTCGGGAGAGAACCAGGGAAAATATCCGGATACCTGGTGATAGACCGTCCGGCATACTTTCGGCCGGTACTGCCCAGCGATATACAAATATCGAAGGCTATATGCCGGGTGAAAAGGTTGTAATCCTGGGATCAGGTGACATTGGACTTATCATGGCCAGAAGGATGAGATTAGAAGGCGCCGATGTAAAGGCTGTTTTAGAGATCATGCCTTTTTCCTCCGGACTGGTTAGAAATAAGGTGCAGTGTTTAGATGATTTTGATATTCCTTTAAAATTACAGCATACAATAACCAGAATTGAAGGACAGGAAAGATTAGAACGGGTCAGAGTTGCCCAGGTTGATGAAGACTTTAATCCGATTGAAGGGACCCAGGAATGGATAGAATGTGATACTTTACTATTATCGGTTGGTTTAATCCCAGAAAATGAATTATCAAAGGCAATGGGACTGGACCTCCACCCCGTAACAGGCGGTACCTTTGTTAATGAGAATAGGGAAACAAGTATCGAAGGAGTATATGCGGCCGGTAATGTCTTGCATGTGCATGATCTCGTGGACTGGGTTTCAGAAGAAGCTGAAATTGCCGGTAAGGCTGCCGCTGATTATATCAATAACAACCTAGAAAAAAGAGCCCAAAAAATAGAGATAACCCCGGCTGAAAATGTGACCTATACAGTTCCCCAGACCATAGAATATACTTTTGGAGATAAAAAATTTATTAAAGTATTTATGAGGGTTACTGAGCCGATGGAAGATGTAGAAGTGAAATTTTCAGCTAATAAAGAAGAGATAATCAGTTATCCTAAAAAGATCGTTATGCCGGGTGAGATGGTAACTGCCAATCTACCAGCTGCCCTTGTAACAGATGAGATGGAAGAGATCAAAGTCTCAATTGTTAAAAAGGCGGGTGAAAATAATGGCTAAAAATGATATAATATGCACAGGTTGCCCCAAAGGCTGTCATGTTACAGTTGAAGTAGAAGATGATGAGATAGTAAATGTAGAAGGTTATGAATGCCCGACCGGGCGTGAATATGCCATTAATGAGTATAAAAATCCGACCAGGATTCTTCCCTCTACAATTAGAGTAAAGAAAGGAGAATTCCCCCTGGTCCCGGTTAAGACCGCCCAACCCATACCTAAATCTCTTTTAATTAAAGCAATGGATGTAATAGCAAAAACAGAGGTTAAGGCCCCCATTAAAATAGGAGATGTCTTAATAGAAAATATACTGGATACGGGAGTAGATATAGTGGCAACCCGCAATATAGATAAAGAAGTGGAGGTTTAAGCATTGAAAGAAAGTCTCGAAGAATATTTCGCAGACTTTAAAGTAATAGCCGGGATAAGTGATGACTCTCGCTTAGAAAAGGCTTTATTTAGTAAAGTATTGGGAGTATTTTTACTCAACGCAAAATTAAATAAGTTAAATGAATATGCAGAAAATGTAAAAGAACATAATAAGAAGTTGTTCCTACATCTGGATCTTATGAAAGGGATGAACTCGGATAAAGAAGCTGTTCATTACCTGGCATCTAATGACCTCTGTGATGGTATAATAACTACCCACAAAAATTTGATTAAGTATGCCAAAAAGGAAGGTCTATATACAGTTCAGAGGATTTTTGTACTGGATTCAGGTACTATTAAGAACGGAATAAAAAGTTTAAAAACAGTTAGACCCGATGCCGTAGAGATCTTACCGGGTCTCATGGCCCCTCATTTTATTAACGAATTATCAATGGAACTTGATATTCCATTTATTGCAGGCGGTTTAATAAGGACAAGAGAAGAAGTAAATAAATTATTAAAAGACGGTGTATTTGCCGTTTCAACAAGTGAAGATGAACTTTGGTATTAAAATATTGTTAAAACAGGGATAAGTGATATTTGCTTATCCCATATTTTTTTGGACTTATTAAAAGGGATTTGTCTAAAATTCAAGAATATATATAAGGAATTGTATAAAAATATTTAATTTTTAACAGGAGGGTTATTAAAAAATAATGGATTATTTTAAAAAGAGCAAGATAAGTAATATTTTACAGGGTAAGATTGATTCATACGAAGATGTAATTGTACTAGGTTGGGTAAAGACAAAAAGAGTTTCTAAAAATATTGCATTTTTAGAAGTTAATGATGGTTCAACAGTGAAAAACTTACAGATTGTAGTTTTAGAACCATCTAACTTTGAATTAGAAGATATAAATAGAGGTTCTAGTGTCCGAATTAAAGGCTATCTGGAAGATGTGCCAAACCGTGAACAGAGTATTGAGATGAAAGCGGAAGAGATAGATATCATCGGTACTGCACCTGAAAATTATGTGCTTCAGAAAAAGGAACATACCTTTGAATTTTTAAGAGAAATAGCTCACCTAAGACCAAGGACAAAGACCTTTAGTACCGTTAATAGGTTTAGAAATAAGATGGCCTATGGTATTCATAAATACTATCAGGAAAGAGGTTTCCAATATATTCATGCCCCCATCATTACAGCTAGTGATGCAGAAGGGGCGGGTGAAATGTTTAAAGTAACCACCTTAGATTTAGATAATATAACGAAAGATGATAAAAATAAAGTTAATTTCACGGAAGACTTTTTTGGAGAACAAACCGGCCTAACAGTAAGTGGCCAGCTGGAAGCAGAGGTTATGGCAACTGCCTTAGGTGATGTATATACATTTGGTCCTACCTTTAGGGCTGAAAACTCCAATACTTCCCGTCACGCATCCGAATTTTGGATGATGGAGCCAGAAATGGCCTTTTGTAACTTAGAAGAAATGATGGATATTATAGAAGACTTTATAAAGAATCTCTTCGAATATGCCCTCAATGAAGCGGCCGAAGAGATGGAATTTTTCGCTGAAAATATTGAAGAAGGTAGAAAAGAGACTCTAAAAAATATTATAAATTCTACCTTTGCCAGAATCACCTATACAGAAGCAATCGATATCTTAAAAGAAGCGGACCAGGATTTCGAGTTTCCTGTTGAATGGGGTATGGACTTACAGACCGAGCATGAAAGATACCTAACAGAACAACACTATCAAAAACCGGTCTTAGTAACGGACTATCCCAAAGAGATTAAGGCATTTTACATGCGCCTTAATGATGACCAAAAAACTGTGGCTGCAGTTGATTGTCTGGTACCAGAAGTCGGTGAAATTATCGGCGGCAGCCAGAGGGAAGAAAGATATGATGTGCTTAAAGAAAGAATGGAAGAAGAGAATATGAATATTGATAAATATGATTGGTTCTTAGAACTTAGAAAATTCGGAACAGTGCCTCATTCTGGTTTTGGTCTCGGTTTTGAAAGGATCTTGATGTATATTTCCGGTATTAAAAATATTAGAGACGTCATTCCATTCCCAAGGACTCCCGGTAATGCTAAGTTCTAAATACAGGTTTTTAATTTCATTAGTAATAATATTACTTTTAACTACACCAATTTTATCAGCTCAAAGTAATCTTACTTTGGACTATGATGTTGTAGTGTATAGTGGACAGCCGGGCGGGGTAACGGCGGCCGTTAGTGCCGCCCGCAGCGGTCTGTCCACCCTCTTGATCTTAAAAAGAGATAATCCAGGTGGTTTAATGACTTATGGTGGTTTAAACTACCTGGATTTAAATTTTGATAAGGCTGGTAAAATTTTGAATAAAGGACTATTTGCTGAATGGTATGAGAGAATCGGTAAAAACCAAAGTTTTACTTATGATAAAGCCACCCAGGTATTTAATGAAATGTTAAATGAGGCCGGGGTAGTGGTGATTAAGAATTCTAATTTAGAAAGAGTTTGTCTTAAAGATAATAATATCGAGAAGATGTTGATCAAAGATGAGAAAGAAAACTACTTTCAAATTACTGCTGATTACTTTATAGATGCTCAGCAGGATGCTCAGTTAGCTTTTAAGGCGGGCGCCAATTTATTTAATTTCGGTTCTGATATTAATTTAAATGACCGCTTTATGGCCATGACCTTAGTATTAAATATAGACGATATTAACATTAACAATCTAAAAAAGGACATTGTTAGTAATAGATATGGGCCTTCCTATCTAAAAAATGGGCATGCCTATGGTTTTAAAGAACTCGGTAAGATATATGAACCACATAATGAAAACCTTAAGTTAAGGGGATTAAATATAATATTTAATGAAAATCATAATGGTTACCACCAGGGTTCTATAAATGCCCTTTTAATTTTTAACCATAATCCTCTTGACCAAAAAGAAAGGGAAGCCGCCTATCAATTAGCAGCTGAAGAAGCAAAATATATCCTGGAATTTTTAAAGGAAAAGTTAAACGGATTTAAAAAAGCGAAGTTAAATGAGCCGGCTGAGGAATTATATATAAGAGAATCACGTCATTTAGTGGCTGAGAATATTCTGCAGGTAGAGGATTTATTAGAAAATAAAATATCTGATAATACTATAACCCTGGCTTCTTACCCTCTGGACTATCAGGCTTCAGAGATGGATTATCAGGGCTTTGTCCTCTTTAACCCAGTTGTGTATGGTATACCCTTTGATTCCTTATTACCCGACAATATCAGGAACTTAATGGTAGTATCCCGCAGTACTGGTCTGAGCTCACGGGCAGCATCCAGCGCTAGAGTCATACCGGCTAGGATGAACAGTGGAGCAGCGGCAGGCAAGGCAGCCGCTTTGGCCGATGAAAACGAGATTAGTTTAAAAGAATTAAATAAAAATAAGAAATTAATAGCTGAAATTCAACAGTATATGGAGATTAATATTAGTGAGTATAAAGATATAAAACCTTTATTTAAAAAGGATAACACCTATCCCTATATCAAAGAATTATTTAATCTCGGCTTAATAATTGGGGGCTATCAAAACGAATTTGGCTTTGATTCTACCATGTCAGAATATGAATTTGGTCAGCTTTTAATCAAGGGCATGATTAGAAGGAATTCTCCTATCTTCTATGAGTGGGTACCGGGGAGTCTGGAAACACTTACAACTTTAAAAAAGCTGGATAAACTAAATGCCTATAAACTAATCTTAGCAGCCAGCAGTCATCAAGTTCTAGAGATAGCAGAAGAAAAATATTTAGATTATTTAAGAGAAGACAACTTGATCCCGACCGATTTTGAAGAGAGTGTTAAAAGCAATCGGGTCTTAAATAGAAAAGAAGCCTATTACCTAATTGGATATTTTTTAAAACAGAGTCCTTTACCCAATAAGTTAAAAATATTGAGGGGAACAAAAAAATGAGCAAGGAAGTAAAGTACCTAAAATCCCCGCTCGGCTTATTGAAAATAACGGTAAAACATGATAAATTGATATCAATTAAATACGTAAAAGAAAAAGGAAAGCAATTGGTCAAAGAAATAAATTCTGAAGTAATGAAAAAGACATTAATTCAGTTAGAAGAATATTTTAATCACAAGAGAAATAACTTTGAGCTTCCCCTATCAATTGAGGGTACAGATTTTCAAAAAGATGTTTACAAAGCCCTCTTAAAAGTTAATTATGGAGGAGTGATTTCTTATAAAAAATTGGCCGTCAACTCCGGCCATCCCAAGGCCTATCGGGCAGTTGGAACCGCTTTAAAGAAAAATAAGATCCCCATTGTAATACCCTGTCATCGGGTAATAAAATCGGATCACAGTCTGGGTAATTACACTGGTGGTAAATGGAGAAAAGAAGAGCTGCTGGAGTTAGAAGAATCAGAATTTATTTAAAAATTCACTGACTTCCTTAAACAGTTTATCTTTTTCTGGACCATAATTGATTACATGCGGAGAATCTTCAAACAGAGTAAGTTCTTTATCGTGAGAACTGATTTTTTCATAAATTGCTTCTGCTGCTTTAAGAGGTACTAACTCATCTTTTTTGGAATGAATTATTTTTACTTTTGTAGTAATTTTTTTAAGGTTTTTTCTTGCCATAAACATCAACTTGTGCAGTTCTGATAACTGTTTTGAATATTCTTGACAACTGTAATTTTTAATTAATTCAATTAAATTAGGATCTTCTATTTCTTCATCAATTTCATAACTATTTGAAAGTACCGGTCTGATATATTTTAATAGATGTGTAAAAATAATGTTTTTGTTTTTGGCGTAAAGGGCGGGCGAAATTAATAACATGCTTTTAATTTTAAAGTGAAGAGATGCTAATAAAGAGATTAAGGCTCCCATGGAAAGACCTATCAGATGTATATTTTCATAATCGTTTTGGTTATCTAAAATTAAGTCATATACTTTTCTAAGCCAGTCTTTTTTGTCAGTTAAACGAAAGTCTTCAGCATTTGTTCCATGCCCGGGTAAACGGGGTATTATTATAGAATAGTTGAATTTATTATATAAAGTTTCACCCAGTTCAGACATTTCCCTCGGTGAACCGGTATAACCGTGAATTAAGATAACCAGATCTTTTTTTGAACCTTTTAATCTTACTTCTTCAGCCAGGGGATTAACTTCTAAATTTATATCAGGTAGTTTATACATTATGAGACCTCCTAAAAACAAATTCTAAATATTCTTTTTTAATAGATTCTTGAATATGAAAAATAATCCTTTATAATTTTAAACAAAATTCGGTGATTAAAAATGAAAAAAATTAATATAACTTTTAACAGAGCAATAATACCAGTTTTTTCTATGATAATATTTTTGATATTAGCGGTATTACTCTGGGATGCACCTATCCATATCCCCTTAATCATGGAGTTGACCTTCACCCTCTTTTTAGCCCTTTACTGGGGTTTTAAGTGGGAAGAGTTAGAAGAGATGATGTTTTCCAGTTTTGCTAAAATAGGTAATGTCTTAATTATTATAATGTTAATCGGGATGATTATCGGGATCTGGATTGAAAGTGGAACCGTCCCCACCATGATCTACTATGGTTTGAGATTTTTAAGACCACAGTATTTTTATATCATAAGCTTTTTCTTTTCAGCTGTAGTATCGATCTCAATCGGGACCGCCTTCGGTACTGTAAGTACCGTTGGGCTTGCCCTGATCAGTATTGCCCAGGGGATGGGGATTTCCTTACCATTAGCGGCCGGTTCAATAATTTCAGGTGCCTATGTGGGGGATCGAATGTCACCCCTTTCATCGATTGCAATCATGACCGCTCACAGTGCTGATAGTGACCTACACGATATGATAAAAGAGATGTTTAAAACTTTTTGGGCGCCCTTTTTATTATCTGCTATTATATATTTCATATTAGGTTATCGGTATAACGGTTTTTCTTATGATATTTCACAGATCAACTTACTTTTAGATGGATTGGTAAATAATTATCTGATTTCTTTTATGATGCTTTTTCCGCCGCTTATGATCATTCTGCTTGCGGTTAAAAGGGTACCGACGATCTTAAATTTAATCATAAATTTAATCTTAAGTTCGCTGATAGCTTTTTTTGTAAGTGGAATGAATATCAAAGAAGTTATCGAAGCCCTCTATTCCGGGGCGAGCGGCCAAACCGAGATTAATTTATTGAATCAGTTGTTAACCAGGGGGGGACTGGCTAGTATGCTGGACTTGGTTTCCCTGATAATCCTGGCGGTTGTTTTAGGCGGGCTCTTAGAAAAACTGGGAATTTTAAACACTATTTTAAATAAAATTATTCAGGCTATTGATAATAGAAGCCAGTTAATTTCTGTGACGATGGCCTCATCTTTTATCACAGCTGCCTTAAGCTGTAACCAGTTATTAGGGGTATTTTTACCCGGTAAGATGCTGGGCAGTAAGTATGATGAGATGGAAGTACCGCGCAGTATTTTGGGTCGGTCGCTAGGAGATTCCGGCCTTATTTTATCACCTTTAATTCCCTGGAATATAAATGCCCTGATGATGATGGGTATTTTAGGGGTTCATACCCTTGAATATTTTAAATACACATTTTTTCCTGTCCTGGTTCCCATAACAGGTTTAATCTTAGCGAACTTTATTAACAGAGGAGGCAAAAAGTAATGAATAATGGTTTGGAAAAAAAGGTAGACAGTTATCAACAAGATATAGTTAACTCTCTCCAGTCAATAGTTAAAATTAAAAGCGTAGAAGCGAAAGCGAAAGAAGGAATGCCTTTTGGAGAAGGGGTAGATCAGAGTCTCAGAAAGTTTTTAGAAATCGCAGAAGAATTAGGACTTAAAACAAAGTATGTAGATGGTTATGCCGGTCATGTCGAAATTGGTGAGGGTGAAGAGATGTTAGGAATTCTCTGTCACCTTGATGTAGTACCGGAAGGTACAAACTGGACTTACCCTCCCTATGCAGCCGAAATTCATGATGACAAGATGTACGGCCGGGGTACAATTGATGATAAAGGTCCAGCTGTTGCTTCTCTTTATGCCCTTAAAGCAGTGCAGGAAAGTGGTATAGATCTCAATAAAAAGGTCCGCTTAATTTTAGGTACAGATGAAGAAAGCGGCTGGGAAGGTTTGGACTATTATTTTAAAAAAGAGCCCAAACCTGGTATGGCCTTTAGTCCCGATGCTCAGTATCCGGTCATTCATGCCGAAAAGGGTATCTTGATCTTTGATCTTAACTATGAATTGGATATCGATGTAGAAGAAGATTACAGTAAATCTACTTTCAAATATGAAGTTCTTTCTTTAAAGGGTGGTAATGCCCCTAATATGGTTCCAGATGCCTGTGAGGTTGTTATCAAGACCGACTTTGAGCAGGCCTTTGAACAGAAATTTAAAAACTTCGTAGATAAAACAAACTATGAATTTGAATTAGAAAAGATAAATAGTAATAAATATAAAGTAACCAGCAGTGGAGTTTCTGCCCACGGCAGTATGCCGGCCAAGGGTGAAAATGCCATTGCCAGAATGATGGCTTTCCTCGGTGAGTTAGATAAAGTAAGTATCGGAGAATTTGTTGATTTCTATAATAACAAAATAGGAATGGACTATTATGGAGAAAGGATCGGCTGTAAATTAACCGATGAAGTGTCCGGTAAACTTATCTTTAATGTCGGTCAAATCAAGTTAGAAGACAATTTAGTTAAAACCACTGTTAATATAAGATATCCCGTTACCAAAAGTAAAGAAGAGGTACTGGAAGGGATTAAAAGTTCTATCGATAAGTATGAAGCCTATCTTGAAATGAAAAACCACCAAGAACCTCTTTATGTACCAAAAGATGATCCCCTTGTCAAGGAACTGATGAAGGTATATAAAGAAGTTACAGGTGATGAAGATAGTGAACCGATCGCTATCGGGGGCGGTACTTATGCTCGGGCAGTACCGAAGGCAGTTGCCTTTGGCGCTTTATTCCCCGGTCAAGAAGAATTAGCCCACCAGAAAGATGAATTTATTGGATTAAAAGACCTTTATAAAAATGCTAAAATTATTGCTTATGCAATTAAAGCATTAGCTTCTAAGGAGTAGGATAATTTATGGAAGTAAAACTCAATAACTTTCCCGATATAAAAGTAGGTAACTATACCGACCAGGAAGCTGGTACAGGCTGTACAGTTACTCTTTTTGATAAGCCATTGGCCGGTTCGGTTAGTATAATGGGGGGTGGACCAGGCAGTAGGGAATTAGCACTTTTAGACCCCACTACCCGGATGGATCAGATTAACGCAGTCTTACTTACCGGCGGCAGTGCCTTTGGTCTTTCAGCCGCTGATGGTATAATGAAATATCTAGAGGAAAATAATAAGGGTTTTGATACTGGATTTGCAAAAGTACCTATTGTACCGGGTGGAGTTATCTTTGATTTAAACTATAAGCATAATGGAATCAGACCGGGTAGTAATGAAGGCTATTATGCCAGTACAAATGCTGATAATAAATTTGAAATTGGTTCCAAAGGTGTAGGCACCGGAGCTACCTGTGGAAAACTATTAGGTGTTGATAAAGCCTCTAAATCAGGTCTGGGATATTCTGAAAACAATTCCGACCCGATAAAAGTCTCAGCTATAACGGTTTGTAATGCGGTCGGCAATGTAGTTAACCCTAAAACCGGTGAAATTGTAGCCGGTATCAAAGGAGAATCTGGTTATATATCCTATCAGGATATTTTAGAGAGTGAAATAATGGACCTATTTGGTACTAATACCACCCTGGGAATAGTCATCACTAATGTAAAATTAACTAAAGCGATGCTTAAAAAAGTTGCTGAAATGGCCCAGGATGGATTGGCACGAACCGTAAACCCAGTTCATACCATGTTTGACGGTGATATGATATTTGCCTTTTCTACCAATGAGGTAGAGGCAGACCTTAATAAAACGGGAATTTTAGCTGCTCAATCCATATCTGATGCGATCTTAAATGGTATTGCAGCAGTAAATAATGAAAAGGAAGGAGAATAAAAATGAAGCATGTAAACACTGATTCTTTAATAGAATATCTAAAAAATGGACCTTCTCCCTTCCATGTTGTAGATAAAACAGCTGATATATTAGAAAACAATGGTTATCAAGAGTTAAAAATACAAAACAAATGGGATATTAAAGAGAATAAGAAGTATTATGTTATAAAAAATGATTCAGCTATTATTGCTTTTAATACTGGAAGTAAAGAAAAATTAAAAGACGGTTTTAAAATTGTTGGGGCCCATACTGATAGTCCTTCTATTAAAATAAAGCCCCAACCGGAGTTTAAAGATGAAGATTATTATCTAAAATTAAATACGGAAGTATATGGGGGTCCAATTTTGAACACCTGGTTTGATAGGCCCTTAACCTTAGCTGGACGGGTAAGTGTTTTAGAAGATGGACAACTTAATAATATAAATATCAATTTTGAAGACCCTTTAATGGTTATTCCCAATCTGGCTATTCATCTAAACAGAGAGATAAATAAAGGGCAAGAAATTGATAAACAAAAAGATCTTATCCCGATCATGAAAACAATCAAGGAAGATGAAGAGATAGAAGGGTATTTAATAGATATGATAGCCAGGAGACTTGAGGTTGAAAATGATAAAATAATGGACTTTGACCTCTATTTAAGAGATACCGAAGATCCCATTATCATGGGTAGTGAACAGGAATTTTTAAATGCCGGCCAAATTGATGATTTGGGTATGGCCCATGCCGGTTTAAAGGCCCTATTAAATACTGAGAATTCAGGCTTTAAGCTGTTAGTCCTCTTTGATAATGAGGAGATCGGAAGTAATACCGATGTAGGGGCAGATTCTCCCCTGTTAAGTAATCTTTTAGAAAGAATTGTATATGCCTTAGATGGTAGTCGAGAAGATTATCTGCAGATAATTGAAAATACCTTTATGATCTCAGCTGATATGGCCCATGCCGTTCATCCCAACTATGCTGATAAACATGATCCTACTAACAAACCGGTAATTAATCAGGGACCGGTTTTAAAGATAAGCAGTAATAGGAGATATACTACCGATAGTTACAGCGGCGGCTATATTAAAAAGTTATGTGCGGAAAATAATATACCATATCAAAATTTTGTAAACCACTCCAATGAAAGAGGTGGTTCTACCATAGGACCCCTTAATTTAAGACACTTAGGGGTAAAATCTGTCGATATTGGAAACCCTGTTTTATCAATGCATTCAATTAGAGAACTATATGGCTTACAAGACCATGAATCAATGATAGAATTACTGACTGTTTTTTACAATGATTAATAAACTGGAGGTACAAGAATGGAGTATAACTTTGATAAAAAGATCGACCGGACGGGAACAGACTCAATAAAATGGGATATGACCGATCAGTATTTTGATAAAAAAGACTGTCTGCCGCTCTGGGTGGCTGATTCTGACTGGGAAACCGCCCCTGAGATCAAAGAAGCAGTCAGAGACAGGGTAGAACACGGTATTTTTGGTTATACGTATCCCTCAGAGAAATTAACCCAAACTATAATCAAATGGGTTAAAGAACATTATAACTGGCAGATAAAAAAAGAGTGGATCGTTTATGCCAACGGGGTAGTACCTTCTATAAATATTTCGATCCGGGCTTTAACAATACCCGGTGATGGGGTAATCATCCAGACCCCGGTCTATTTCCCCTTTATTTCAACTATCAATAATACGGGTAGACAGATTGTTAATAATAAACTAAATAATAATGATGGTTACTATACAATAGATTTTGAGGGACTGCAAGAAAATATATCTCCGGATAGTGAAGAAGGATGTAAAAGAGCAGAGATGTTTTTATTCTGTAGCCCACATAACCCGGTCGGGAGAGTCTGGCAGACCGAAGAATTAGAAAAGTTAAATCAAATTATTATAGATAATGATCTGATTCTGGTTTCCGATGAAATTCATGCTGACTTTGTCTTCGCAGATAACCAGCATATTCCACCAGCTAGCCTTTCTAAGGAGATTGAAAACAGGAGTATAACCCTGATGGCGCCCAGTAAGACCTTTAATATTGCCGGTCTGCATACTTCTTTTGCCGTAATTCCCAATAAAAAGATCAGAAAGAAGTTTATGAGTGTCAAAGACCACTTAGTAGGGGCGGGTAATATATTCGGTCTAACTGCCATGGAAGCTGCCTATAGTAAAGGGGAGGACTGGTTGGAAGCTCAACTGGATTATCTAAAGGGTAATATAGATTATACGGCTAATTATCTGAAGGAAAATTTACCCCAGATTAAGTTCGCCAAACCAGAAGGAACTTATCTTTTTTGGCTCGATTTTAGAAATATAACCAACTGTTCTGAAGATATTAATGAGAAGTTAGTTAAAGAGTTCAGTGTAGCCTTAGAACCAGGTAACTGGTTTGGAGAAGGAGGGGCCGGCTTTCTGAGAATGAATCTGGCCACCCCAAGAGAGAATATTAAAAGGGCTTTAGAAGGTATCAAGAAATATGTAGATAACTATGGAAAATAGATGGAGTGAAAAAATGAATGATGTAATAGTAATCGGCGGCGGTCCGGCCGGAATGATGGCGGCAGGCACGGCCGGTAGTAGAGACAAAAAGGTTCAATTGTTCGAGAAAAATGAGAAATTAGGCAAGAAGTTATATATAACCGGTAAAGGAAGATGCAACTTTACCAATAAAGCGGATGTAAATACCCTTATTGAAAATGTTGTAAATAACAGTAGTTTTCTTTACAGTGCTTTTTACAGCATGGATAGCGAGAGATTAATTAAATTTTTTGAAGACCTAGGTTTGAAAACCAAGGTAGAAAGAGGTAATAGGGTCTTTCCCCGTTCTGATAAAGCAAGTGATGTTACCAAGACCTTAAAAAAGTACTTAAAAGAAAACAATGTAGAAGTAAAGTATAAAAAAGTGCAGGAAATATTAACATCCGATAATCAAATAACAGGTGTCCAAACTACCGATGGTAAGGTGTACAATTGTGAATCTGTCGTTTTAGCTACGGGGGGATATACCTACCGGTCGACAGGTTCCACCGGTGAAGGTTATGAAATGGCAAAAAAACTGGGTCACACGGTAAATGAACTTTATCCCTCACTGGTTCCTTTAGAACTTCATGAAAACTATGAAACAAAAAAATTAGAAGGCTTAAGTTTAAAGCATGTTGAAATTAAAATTAGAAAACCTGATAATCAGATAATATATCAGGATTTTGGTGATATGGTATTTACTGAACAAGGTGTTTCTGGACCAATAATTCTTTCGGCCAGTTCCAATTTGAAAAAGGTAAAAGATAAAAATTATATACTCTCCATAGATTTAAAACCGGCCTTAGACTATGAGACACTGAATAGAAGACTTCAGAGGGATTTTAAAAAATATGCAAATAAGGATTTTAAAAATGCTTTTGACGACCTTTTACCTTCCAAGCTGATACCAATATTTCTAAAAAGGACCGGTATTGATTTAAGAAAGAAGGTAAATCAAATTACCGCAGAAGAAAGAGAAAAGATTATTAGTTTACTGAAAGAATTTAATTATACGATCAAGGATTACAGTTCTTTTAACGAGGGTATTGTGACAGCAGGGGGAGTAGAGGTTAATGAAATCAATCCCTCTACTATGGAATCTAAAATAGTGAAGGGACTTTACCTGGCCGGTGAAATGATTGACGTCGATGCTTATACAGGTGGTTTTAATTTACAGATTGCTTTTTCAACTGGTTATTTGGCCGGTTTGAATGTCTAAAAATGAAAATTATATATGTAAAATAAAAAAGGTTCCCTTCGCTGGGAACCTTAATTACTAATTATATTTAAATTTAGTTAAATTACGTAATTATATTACTTGAACCTTGGTCTTGAGCAGCTTCTTGTTCTTGCTCTTGTTCGGTTATGTATCCATTAATTATTTTGTTAACGGAGTTCATAACTTCATTAAATTTCTTTTGGCTTTCAATATAAGACTTAATGGAAGGATTTTGTTCCATTTTCATCTGTAGACTCTGCATTTTTTTCTGTTGTTGGTCATTTACTTCCTGACCATTAGCACGTGCCATTTGCAGCTGCTTATTAATATTTTCATATTCTTCTAATAAAGAAGTAGCATCTTCATCATCATATAAAGCCTTTTCTTTTCTTTTTAGTTCTTTATATTCCTCTGATTCAACAAGTTCTTGACCTAATTCTTTCGCTTTTTCAATTACTGACATAATTTTATTCACCTCTTATTTTGTAGTTATCAACAGTTATTAATCTTAACATCACAGGCCCCATATGTCAAATAATTCACATCTTTTTTAAGAATAATCTAGAGTTTAAAGGTAAACTTTGACCCCTGATCCAATTCACTTTCCACTTCTATTTCACCATCATGTTTTTCAATTATATCCTTAACAATTGCAAGACCAAGTCCACTTCCTTTTTCTTCATCTCTGGTCCGGGCAGTGTCAATTTTATAGAATCTTTCCCAAATATTTTCCAGTTCTTCGACTGCTATACCAACCCCATTATCAATAACAGAAAATTCAACCTGATAATTGGATTGGTCAGCTTCTTCTACAGTGATCGTAATCTTACTATTCGGATCTGAATAATTGACCGCATTTTCAATAAGATTAATAAGAACTTGATGAATTTTGTTCTTATCAATATTAATTTCAGGTAGATCTTCCTCGATATTTTTAACAATTTCGATATTTTTTTCTTCTATTATACTTTCTAGAGATTTTAAGGCTCCATTTACCAATATTTTAGGGGAAGTTTGTTTTTTATCTAAGGATTCTTTAGCAGTATCCAGTTTAGAAAGTTCTATAAGATCATTTAATAATTTTTCCAGGTGTTGAGTATCCTTAAACATGATATCTAAATATTCGGCTCGTTCTTCTTTACTTAAATCCTGTTCTTTTAATATTTCTAAAAATCCCTTGATAGAAGTAAGGGGAGCCCTAAATTCATGGGAGACATCTGCCACAAACTGTTTCTGCATTTTCTCCAGTGCTCTTTGTTTATCTAAAGTCCTATTAATCTGTTTTGCGGCATAATTATATGTATTGGCTAGATGGTTAATTTCTTCTGTACTGTTTTCAGGCAGGTCTACTTTTTCGACATTTCCTTCTGTACTTTTTAAAGCAGCTTCTTTAATCCTATCGATAGGACGTGTAATTCTTCTTGAAAAAGAGATACTTAAGAACACAGCGGCTGCTAAGGCAACTAGAAAAGAGTACAGGATAAGTTTCATAATATTATTAATAGTTGCACCAATATTACCGAGGGGTGTTTGGATTAATACAGCTCCG
The DNA here is from genome assembly GCA_035312025.1 of Halanaerobiales bacterium. Classification (GTDB taxonomy): domain Bacteria; phylum Bacillota; class Halanaerobiia; order Halanaerobiales; family M55B127; genus M55B127. The sequence continues at coordinate 25,380 of DATGCJ010000033.1, forward strand.
ATAATATTATTTTTCTCAGCTCCTGGTTGGTTACCAGCGATTTTAACATCTTCCTCATCGGTTTGAAACAAGGGGACAGCCATCAAAAGATGCCGATAGTCGGGTCCCATAATTTTTTTAGTAAAGGTATTACCGGATAGTACCTGGTTTAATTCTTCTTGTTCTAAAGACAAATTCGCCTCTAAGGAAGGAACATTTAAGACCATTTCGCCGGTTTTATCAATTAATCCAATATCCATATTAGTGGAACGGGCAATTGTATTGATTTTAGACCTGGTACTTCCAATACTAAAATCATCTGTTAAAAGAATATTACCTTCTCCAATATTTTCACTGACTAAAGTAGCAATCCTTCTGCTGTTATTAGTTGCTTCCCATTCTTTTAAGCCGTTATAGTAATTCTGAACTAAATAGCCGAACATTATACCAATTACAGCTAAGGAAATAAAGATAACGATTAAATAAGAAACCATAAGACGACCCAATATGCTGTTAATATTGAAGAGCTTTTTAATCATTATTATTTTCCTTTCGTATGGAAAATTTATAACCTACACCCCAGACTGTTTTAATGGGTTGGAACTCAATTCCCGTGTTATTCAATTTTTTTCTTATCCTTTTAATATGTTCATCAATAGTTCTTGTTTCAGTTAAGTTTTCAAAACCCCAAATATTTTCTAAAAGCTGTTCCCGCGTGAAAACCTGTTCTTTATTTTGGGCTAGAAAGGAGAGTAGCTTGAACTCTTTGGGAGTAAAAGATACATTTTCCTCATCAATGGTAACGGTGTAACTATCGGTGTCTATTTCCATATTTAAACTATCAAAATAAAGGGTATCTGTTTTCTTAGACTCTGTTTTTTCATAGCGCCTGAGGACTGCTTTGATACGGGCAGTTAATTCACGAGGGCTAAAAGGTTTGGTTACATAATCATCGGCTCCAATCTCAAGTCCCAGTACTTTATCTGCTTCTTCACTTTTGGCAGTCAACATAATTATCGGGAGATCATTCTTTTTTTCTTTCAATTCTTTACAGATCTCCCAACCGTCCTTTTTAGGTAACATGATATCTAAAAGCAGCAGGTCATATTCATTTTGCAGAGCTTCTTTTAAACCCTCTTTACCATTTTTCTTTAAGATTAAAGAGTTATTATCATACTGTTTAAACATGGCTTTGATAACAGCAAAGATATGCTCATCATCTTCAATTACTAGAATCTTTTTATTATATAAATCCATATTATCTCCCCATATTTTATATACTGTTATTTTATCATTTCAATATTTAAATTAACTTCCCTTTATATTTTACAATTTTTTTACAGCTTCTTTATAGAAATTTGATAATAATATTATTTAATATTATTAAAGAAAGGAGTATAATAAGAATAGAAGATAGGGAAAGGGGGGATCATCATGATTTTTGGCAAAAATTATAATGATGAACTTTTACAGAAAGAAGCAAAGAATGCGATTGAAGAGCAGCCCACCTTGCGAGGAATTCCCAATATTAATGTCACCTCAGATAATGGAATAGTAAGTATTTTTGGTTCGGTCAGAACGGAAGAGTTAAAAAAGGACATAAAAAAGATAATTGAAAATAAATATGATGAAAAAAATATAGATTACAAAGAAATACAAAATGATCTTACCATATAAATATTTTTAAAGGCAACCGTTCTGGTTGCCTTTTTTATATATTACTTCATATTCTTTTGTAATTCTTCATGGCTGACACTGCGGAAATGTTCAGTCGGCAGCCAACTCTTATTATTTAAAGTAAAGAGGGCATAGTAGAGAATTAAAACCCAGCTGTACATAAAGATCGGGAAGAATATGACATATTTAAAGGAATCAAAAGATAAGTTATCCAATAAGTATACAGATGATGGTATTATAAAGGGCATTATGGGTAAGATAAAGCCCAGAGTTTTAATGTTTTGAATAAAGAGATTAAACAGGGGTGAATTAAAAGTCCCTGGAAATGTCAGTCTAAGTATAGTTACTACAAAATAAGTCATTAGAAAAGGTTGTTGTATTAATCTCATGGCTGAATCAATCTTTACAATATTTAATTCTTTTATTCCCTGCATTAACATCTTTGGTATATACTTAAATAACACCGATAGCTGGCCGCGCCCCCAGCGTAATCTCTGACGGCAGCTTGCATAAAAGGAGACAGGTTTTTCATCGAATATTTTTGTTTCGCGGGCAAAAGTAGTTTTAGTATCTTTAAGTAAAGCCTGGATTGAGTACTCAAGATCCTCTGTTAAAGTAACCGTATCCCAGCCAATTTTACTTAAGGATTCCTGGGAGATACACATACCTGTACCCATCAGGACACTGGAAAGCCCTACATTAAATCTTGATAGTAGATTATAGCGGTCATTGATCCAAAACATCATGGAAAAGGTGGCGGTTACCCAGTTATCAGCCGGATTCTTAGAATCTATATAGGCCTGAATAATCTTTTCTCCCTGCAATAGTCGGGTGTTCATTGCCTTTAAGAAGTTCTCTTGTACCAAATTATCTGCATCGAAAACCACGGCTGCATCATAATCTGTTTTTCCATTTAAAAATCCTAAACTGCGAAAGGCATATCTTAGTGCATATCCCTTACCTTTCTTTTCTTGATTAAATCTGGACAGGACATTAACACCTTGTTCTTTAGCTTTTTGAGCTGTATCATCTTCACAGTTGTCAGCTACCACATATATGTCATAAAGATCTTTCGGATAATTTAAGTTGCGTAAGTTTTCAATCAATTTATCTATTACCTTTTCTTCATTATGGGCCGGTATGACTACCGCAAACCTATTGGCCGGTTCTTTTAAGTCATTATTCTTT
>DATGCJ010000034.1:0-3466 GCA_035312025.1 Halanaerobiales bacterium
GGTGAAGTAATTGATTTTGAAATTATCGGTGCGGATAAAACCTTGCTTAAAATTGAATTAGATAATATTTTAAAGCCCAAAGAAAGATTAAAAATAATAATGGAATATACTTTAAAGATCCCCAATTTAGAACATAGATTTGGTTATTATAAAAGCACTTTTAATTTCGGCAACTGGTATCCTATTGCAGCTGTCTATGATCAAAAAGGCTGGAATCTATCAGAGTATTATGTAATTGGTGATCCTTTTTATAGTGATATTGGTAATTATAATATAAGTATTGAAGTACCCTCTAATTATATAATTGCTGCTTCAGGCAAAATATTATCAGAAGAAATTTTTGAAGATAAAAAAATATGGAAGATAAGGGCCAGATTGATGCGCGATTTTGCCTGGGTGGCTAGTGAGGACTTTACTAAAAGAACTCATAACCTAAAAGATACTCAAGTTAAGATTTACTTTTTAACTGATAATAAGGATTTGATGAACTATACCAAAAATATTGCCAGGCAAGCGATGCAAATTTATAGTAAAAAATTTGGGAAATATCCTTATGGTCAAGTATCGATAGTTGAAACGAACTTTTTAAGCGGTGGGATGGAATATCCGGGACTGGTCTATATTGATACTGATAAATTCATTGGTTCCCAAAAGACTTATTTAAGTGAATACATCGTCCATGAAATTGCCCATCAGTGGTGGTATTCGACAGTTGGCAATAACCAGATCACTGATCCCTGGTTGGATGAAGGACTTGCCACCTATTCCCAAATAGTTTTCAGCCGTGAAACAAGGGGAGAGGCATATGCAGAAGGTTTATACAGGAGTTTAATGGGCATTTATAATACTTCCCGCAGTAATAGAGATATGCTTACACCAGTGACGGAGTTTACAGCCTGGAATGACTATAGTGCAGTCGCCTATGGAAAGGGAGCAGCTTTTCTACATGATTTGGAACAAAAGTACGGGACTGAAGATGTAGAGAAGATACTGCAGGAATATTATAAAAGATTTAAATTCAAAAATGCTTTTTCAGAAGATTTCTTCAAGATTGTTGAAGAAGTGGTAGGGGCTCAATATTAAGAGGAAACCGGTGATTAAAATGATCAAAAAAGCAAAGATAGAGGATTTAAAAGAGGTATTTAACATATATCAAATATGCAGAAAAGAATTAGAGAAAAATAATATTTTAATGTGGGATGATAATTATCCAACTCGCGATTTAATTCAAAAAGAAATCGAAGCCGGTACTATATTTTTAATAAAAAAACGGGATAAGATAATATGTTCCTTCGTCTTAAGTGATTATCTCGATGATTTATGGGAGCCCATAGGCTGGCAGGATAATAACTTCCTGGGCTTACATCTCTTAGCTGTTCATCCTGATTACCAAAGACAGGGTTATGGTGAAAAGATTGTTAAATTTAGTGAGAACTATGCTAAAGTAAATAATTATTCCAGTATACATCTGGATGTATTAAGTAAAAATGAAGCAGCCTTGAATCTTTATAAAAGTAAGGGGTATAAAAAAGTTGGTGAACTGTTTTTCGACTTTAAACCGGCTGGTTTTCAAGAATATCATTGCTATGAAAAAATATTATGTGCAAAGGATGAGATAATTTGAGTCTTGCAATTAATTTGTTATCAAAGGTTTTAATATTAGTTTTATTCTATTTTTCCTGGCAGAATCTAGAACAGGTCGGATTAAAGCTTAATCAAAATTTAGTATATTTTTATCTAATCATGGTAGTACTTAGTCTGATTGTAGATAAATTTTTCTTTAAAGGACAAGCGAGTGAAAACAAAAAGGAAGATAAAGTTTTAAGTACTTTACTTTCAGTAAGCTGGTTTAGCGCGTTAATTATACCTATATTAGAGTATTCATATTTTATTAGGAGTAATAGTGTTATCTCCACCTTCGGTATTATAGTTGTTTTTATTGGGATAATCATTAGGGGCTTAAGTATTAAATATTTGGGCAAGTATTTTTCCCGGGATGTAGAAACCTGGCACAATCATACTTTGGTCAGGTCAGGACTTTATAAATATATTAGACATCCCGCTTATTTGGGTAATATCTTACAGATAATAGGGTTTCCGCTCATCTTAAATTCATATTATTCCTTGGTCTTATCAGTAATAACTGTTTACCTATTTTTAAAAAGAATTGAAGTTGAAGAGAGATTCTTAGAAAAAGAACTGGAAAAGTATAAGGAATACCAAGCAGAAACCAAAAAATTAATCCCTTATCTTTGGTAGATAATATTTTAAATACAAAACAAAGGGGAGATCAACATTGAAAAATTTGAGTATAGTTTCCTTGAAAATTATGGCTATCTATTTTTTGGTTACTTTTATTAGGAGAGGTTTACTTTCTGGGTTGTATATGATCTTTACTAATCAAATGCCGCTATTATCAAAGATAGGTTTAATCCTGTCTGAGTTAATATTTTTAATCATAATATACTTTCTCTGGTTTAAAGCTGAAGAAATCGCCGGTATAATTACCCGCCATCTTGATATAGAAAACAAGGTGGCTAAAGAAGTAGAATATGACTTATTATTTCAAACTCTCTTAGCTCTAGCAGGAGTAATCATAATTACTATCTCACTACCAGATTTCATTAGATACATATTTGAAATACTATCCGTAGCCCATATATCAATGTTTAAAGAAACTCCCCGGTTCATGTCTAAAATTGCCGAGATATTATTAGGATTATTTTTAGTATATAGAGCTCAAAAGATATCTCATCTAATATTTAAACAAGAAAGGAATAGTAATGGAATATAGGTTTAAACCAATGCAGATTGAAGATGCTAAAAAAGTTAAGAACTGGCAGTATAATGGTTTTATTCAAAAAATCTTTATGGAACCATATTTTAAAAGTTATCAAAAAGGTGATGATATTTTAAAAGGGCCCAATAACTGTAAAGGTTTTGCAGTCTATAAGGATAATGATTTATTTGGCTTATTTGAATACTATTTTAACTCAAGTTTAATGGAAATTGGACTGGCTTTAAATCCTAAATTTGTGGGCAGTGGTATGGCGTTAGAATATTTAATAGAAGGATTAAATTTTGGTATTGAATATTTCAATTATCAAGAGGAGTTAATAAAACTAAATGTCAACAAAGAGAATAAACCTGCTTTAAAGGTATATAAGAAAGCAGGTTTTCAAATAACTAATATAGAGAAAGAAGAATTTGAAATGCAGATAGAAACAAAAAATATTTCAAAGAAGAGCTCAAATAATGAATAATAATTTCTTTTGTTCCTGGAGTGGTGGTAAGGATTCTGCACTTTCATTATATAAAGCAATACAAAAAGATTTAAAACCCAAAAAGCTGTTAAATATGATGAATGAGAAGGGTGAAAATTCAAGATCCCATAATTTACCTTTATCTATTTTAAAAGCACAGGCCGAATCTTTAAATATTCCTTTAACAACAAAAAGATCAAGTT
>DATGCJ010000035.1:0-5078 GCA_035312025.1 Halanaerobiales bacterium
TTGAGTCCTCTTGCCACTCAGCAGAAAATGATTGAGGAGTTAAAAGAAACTTTAGATTCTCTAAAAGGAATAAGTTTAATTAACAAATTAAACGCAGAGGACCTCAATGAACAGGAAAGAAGCAAATTTTTTAAAGAAGTACTAATACAGATTTGCGATCTGGATATCTGCAGCAGCTTATTTATGACTTCGATGGCAGAAAACTTTGATTTTGATATCAGCCGGCTGGAAGAACACGAGATTAACAGGATGAAACAAAAAGGATATATGTCAAGGGGGTTATACTAATCGATAATAAAATTAAAACATTTTGTAAAGACTGTAAATATGATCCTGAGACGTGCGGAAAAAACCCAATAGAATGTATGAAAACTGAAGAATCAAGATTATATTTCAGAATCTATGATAAAGGGCTGGGGTGGACAACAAGTGATTAAATACATGGATTTAGCAGCAAGAATAGTAATAGGATTTGGATATTTATTAGTCGGGTATGTGATCTGGAAAGAAGGAAAAAAGATAATAGCTGAGAGGAAAAAGGATAACACAAAAGAAAAAACTCAGCTGGATGAACAGCTGAGTAGTTAAATATAAAATTCAACTATTAAGAATTATAACATCAGGAGGTAATAAAATGCAAGCAAAAAAGTTATTTAATACAAAGAATATGACAGATCAAGAGTGGTTAGAAAAAAGAAACAGTCTAGGAATTGGTGGTAGTGATGTATCTGCAATAACAGGGATTAATCCCTTTAAATCAGCTGTAGAAGTATGGCTGGATAAAACAGGAAGGTCTAATGAGAAAGAAGATAATAATGCGATGTACTGGGGCAGGGAGCTAGAAGATAAGGTGGCTGATGAATTTGCTAAAAGGAGAAGCAGAGAGTTAGATCAAGAAGTTAAAGTCTGGAAGGAAAACCATATACTGCAGCATCCAAAGTATGAATTCATGATAGCAGATATTGACAGAAGAGTAGTCGGAGAAAAAGCACTTTTAGAGTGTAAAACAACTGTTGATTTCAATAAATTATGGAGCGAAAAAGAGTTTCCTGATATGTATATGCTCCAGGTTCAGCATTATCTTGCAGTGACCGGTTATAAAAAGGCATACTTAGCGGTATTGATAATGAATAGAAGGAAGTTTTACTACTACACAATTAAAAGAGATGAAGAGTTGATTGATCTAATTATAGAAAACGAAAAAGATTTCTGGAATAATTATGTTAAAAAAGATGTACCGCCTGAAGTAGACGGATCAAAAGCGTCCAGCCGGCTGTTAAAAAGAATGTATCCCGATGCTGACAGCAGTAAAAAAATAGATTTTGAAAAAGAGGATCTGGATCTAATAGAAAAGAGAAATGAATATCATGAAATAGAAAAAAAGTATAAGAAAAAAAGGAAAAAGTGTGAAAATAAAATAAAAAATAAGTTACAGGAAGCAGAAGCCGGGGTATACCAGGGCGAAGAAGTTGTAAAATGGAAAAATATTTCGAGTAGAAGGGTTAAAACAAAAAAATTTAGAGAAGATCACCCAGAACTCTACAATGAATATTCATATCAGTCAAACTACAGGAGGTTATATATATAATGAAATTTGAAGAGTACTTCGAAAAATTAGAATGTGAGTATGGTAAAAATATCAAGAAAACAAATGTAACACAAAATAAAAAGGAGGATCAAGATAATGAGTAAAACTAAACAGAGTGAATTAAAAAAACAACTTGAAAATAATACTAAAAAGGACAAAAAAAAGCCGGAGCCAATTCAGAAAAAAGTTTACAACTACTTAGAAAAAATGAAACCTGAGATAGAAAGGGCACTGCCGAAACATATAGGAGCAGAAAGAATGGCCAGGATCGCGTATACCACTATCAGGACCACGCCCAAATTATTAAAATGTTCTATGGGATCACTAATGGGGGCCGTCATGCAGGCGGCTGCCCTCGGCCTCGAACCCAATATGCTGGGCCAGTGTTACATAATACCTTACGGTAATGAAGCCACCTTCATAATAGGATATAGGGGAATGATAAACTTGGCCAGAAGGTCCGGCGAGATCAAAACAATATATGCTCATGTAGTAAAAGAAAATGATGAATTCGAATATGAATACGGATTAGAACCGATGTTAAAACATAAACCTGCTTCATCGGACCGCGGAGAAATTATCAAAACCTATATGGTAGCAAAGTTTAATGACGGGGGCTACTATTTTGAGGTAATGGATATCGAAGATGTATTAAAGAGAAAAGCAAAATCAAAAGCGGCAAAGTCTAAATTTAGTCCCTGGAATGATGAATTAGGATATGAAGAGATGGTCAAAAAGACTGTTATCAGGCACGGATTCAAATACCTGCCGGTAAGTATAGAGATAATGAATACTGTAGAAACCTTAGATGAAAGCCAAAAAGATATTGAAGAGATGGAAGAAAATGAATTCATCGATATTGATATTAAACAGTCAGCATAAAAAACCATATAAAAGGGCGTTTTAACAAGCGCCCTTATAACTTAATTCTGGGAGGTGCAGTTAATGGGCAACGGAAGATATATAAAGATCGTTACAAAAATATGGGTCGATGAGAAAATAAGAGATCTTAATGATCAGGGGCAGAAACTATTTATCTATATATTGACCTCACCTCACAGTAATATGGCCGGTTATTACAGGCTTCCAAAACCTTATATACATTATGATCTTAAATGGTCATCAGAACAGTTGAGTAAACCCTTTAATAAACTGTTAAATAATAAATTAATTAAATACTGTGAAGAAAGTTCAGTAGTTTTAATTCCCAGATTCTTAAAATATAACTCGATACAAAACCAAAATCAGGCAAAAGGGGCAGCAAAAAAAACATCGGAACTACCTAAAAACAGCTTAGTTCCCTATTATAAGAAGATTTGTAAAACCCATTTCAAACAGTATTATGAACTCTTAATTAAGGGGTTACCCAAACCCTTAGGCAATACAGAAACAGAAGCAGAAGTATTAATAGAAGAAGAAACAGAAACAGTAAAAGAAACAGAAAAAATAGATCATGGTGAACAAGAATTCGAAATTAAAAATTTTAACCAGGGTCTTGATGATCTATTATCACCATTTTCTAATTATTTACACCAATCTATAGAAAAAGACCATCTCAAAATAATGAATTCATATCTTAATAAAGGAATGGATGTAATGGTATTGATAGAAGCGATGAAGAGATCTGAAGGAAAGAAGGTCCCATTTAAATATTTTATAAAGATACTTCATACCTGGGAAAAAGAAAACATAAAATCACTGGACGACATTAAAAGATTGGATGTTAAATTTAGTCAAAAAAAATTTAGCAACACAAAAAAGTGGAAATATAATTAAAAGGAGAATTCAAATGATTTCAAAAATAGCAGATATCAAAGACACGTTTGACTGTGACAAAGAGACTGCAGAAAATATAAGAGAGTATGTAAAAAAAATGTATAAAAAATATTATGAGCAATATAACAAAGAACGGAAGGAGGGTTAACCCCTCCTTTTAAACTCCAGATAAATATTATTTCAATAAAGAATATTAAATATGAGACCATCATATAACGACCTCAAAGGCGGTTTCTGCCGGAGAGGTTAATTAGTGATTACTTAATCTCAAGTGAGTAAATAAGCTTAAAATTTATAAGAAAACCCAGCCTGGATATAAATAATTATTTTACCTTAATCGGGATGTTTTATTTTTTTATTAAAAATAATCATTAGAATCTATAGCCATAGGAGCTGATAAAATGGGTCTCAAGAAAGCAAAGACGATCTGTAAATTACAGGGAATAAGTTTCAATCTAGAAGTAGTAATCCTTTGCCCGTACTGTGGTAATAAATCAATGAGGCTTATAATAAGGGAAAATACTGCAGAATGCTATCGCTGTAATAAAAAACAATCCATTGATGATATATTAGAAATAACAAAAAGCGATTGGTCTGAAAAACATAAAAAGTATGAAAAATTAATGAGATTTAACAGAGGGGTGGATTATTAATGGAAGAAATATTCTCTAGAATAATCTCTGCCCTTGTACATTATAAAGAGTATAAACAGAGATTAAAGATAATTGATACCAAATTAAAAAGTTTAAGTGACAGGCCATTAAGAAAAAGTATTAATAAAACAGCGGTACAGACTTCAAATAGAAAAGATTATACGGCAGAAATTGCTGTAGATAGACTGGAAGGAAAATTAAAAAAAGAATATAAAAGCAAACAAATGTTTATCAAAAAAGTGGAAATAGCAAGAGAGGGACTAGACCCAGTAGAAAAGATTATTATCGATGAGAAGTATTTAAAGGGGAGGATACTACCGGATGTAGATATATATACTCACCCTAAATTTATCTACGGGAAAACAAAGTACTATGAAATAAAAAGTAATGCCTTAACAAAATTAGGAAGAATTATGGGTATTAATAATAAAAAAAGCAAAAAATGAACTTTTAATGAACAAGAAGCAGTATATTAAGTGTTATTATAATTATAGTTAAAATAATTATTAAAACAAAATGAGGAATTACTAATGCAGTGCCAAGCAATAAAAAACAACGGAGAACAATGTAATAGAAAAGTAAAAAAAGGACAACAATACTGCTGGCAGCATAAGGATCAGGCTGTACAGGGAGGAAGGCCCAAAATATATAACTCAATAAAACAAATGCAGAAAGACATAGATAAATACTTTAAATCTTGCATAAAGAAAATAATCGATCCAGAAACCGGAGAGATAACAGTTGAACAGATAAGGCCGTTCACGATAACTGGATTAGCTTTAGCACTAAACATGGACCGCAGGACCTTACTTAACTATGAAAAGGATGATAAGTTTTTTCCCACTATAAAAAAAGCCAAACTAAAATGTGAAAATTTTGCTGAAGAGCAGTTATTTAAAGGGGGCACTGTATCCGGAGTAATTTTTAACTTAAAAAACAACTATAACTGGAAAGATAAGCAGGAAATAGATCATAAAGGAGATATAGAAATAGATGTAACCCTAGAGGATGAATAGTATTGCCCAGTATTAAGCTGAATATATCCAAAAAAGTATTCAACA